>JBBRDD010000138.1:0-12886 GCA_038204235.1 Desulfobulbales bacterium | reverse complement strand
TCCGGTGGAAAGGCCACCGACAGACACCCGATCGGCCCTCCCGGCAGCAGTGCGCACGGCATAACGGACATTTTTTTTCCATTCTTCCAAAGAAACCCCTGCCATATTATCAGGATGGCGCAGGCCATGACCCTGGAGCAGGGGCAGGTAGACATCATAGCCCAGAATCTGATGAAAATATTCGGCTATTCCCTTCATGTAATAAGGCGAATCGGTCAGCCCATGCACCAGGACTATAGCTTTTCCGGTCGGCTTTTCATGCAGCAGCCGGCAGGGGTGACAACCCGGCCGTACTGTCTGCTCAGAAAAATAGGGGAATTCCTGATAGTATTCCGACCACGGGGAGCTCTCCCAGTCTTTGCAGCATTCGTCTTTTACAGCAGACATGATACCTCTTCCATACCTGTATAGTATTAGCTAAACTGCTACACAGCTGATTTATTGTTTGCAATATCCCTGATAAACTCGCTTATTTTACGATAAACTTTCCCGGTTCCCGCGCCGTTAATCAGGATGTGCCGATCATCGCTGAGCAGACAGAATTCTTTATTCACCGAACCAATACTGTCATACAACTGCATCGTCCCCTTGGGATCAACGATCGGATTGTTATTCGCCTGGAGAATAAGGGCCGGCTGACTGATTGTCGCATATTTTTTTTCAATGGACTCAAGATATCCGCCGACTTCCTTTACGGCAGCAACTGGATTTTTCAGATAATTTACATGGGATTTCCCATGGGTAAATTCGAAAAAGTGCTGATCATGATCACCCGGTTTCATCTTGCTCAGGATCCGGTTCCAGACGTCTCTCCCCGGCATGAAATGAGTCGAATAATTGCGCAGGGAGAAAGGAGGACTGAGCGCAAAGACCCCGGCCACTTGGCCGACCCGTGCGGCCAGATCCAAAGCCAGACTGCCGCCGACCGCCACCCCGCCGACAACCACCCGGTCACAGATGGTGCTCATCAGCACATAGCCAGTGTCGACGGCCTCCACCCATTCCTGATATATTCTGCCGGCAAGATCCTCAGCACAGGTGCCATGCCCCGGCAGCCTCGGAGCATATACCCAATACCCCTGCCGACGGAGATAACGAGCCAGTTCTCTTACCTCTGCCGGCACCGCCAGATAACTGTGGACCAGCATCACGCCGATCCTGCGCCGAAACCCGGCAAGGAGAAACGGCCGGCCATTGCCTGGTTTTTCCTGGTCAGCCAGCTGAGCGCAACTCCGGCAATCCTTGGCATACTGTAGCTTTTCCTGCTTGAGCAGATACCTGACCAGCTGGATTTTCAGCAGAATTTTCGGTTGCCAGGACAATGCTTTTATGATTGAGAGAAATTTTTTTAATGGTTCGACCTCATTGGCCATAATCTCAATCGGGTTATTGATACGCCCCTTATGAAAACTGAGCGGTGCCGACAATTTGGAGCGATGACGGATAAGATAGTCGCCTTGCAATGTCACAACCCCTTTTTCCAGGGCGAGTTCTAAAAAATTTTCATATTTCCCGTAGCGATCATCGGTGAGCAGATGGGCCTGATTTTCCTGCAGAGCCTGGTGCAGAAAAAAGGAATCCTGCTCTTCTTCCGCCCCCCGGAGAAGCGAGGCTCCATAAAAAACCCGCCGTCTGAAATCCAGTTCTTCGATGCGGTTAAAGGGATACATCCGCAAAAAAGAGGCAAAGAGATGTTCGTGATTAACCGTAGTCATGGCATAGATATCCTGCATATACTGCTGCATCACATCATAGGCCGTTTTGCGCATCTTCTCTTTTAAAATTGGCGAAACAGAAAATCCGCTAATACCATCGCGCGCCATATCATCCCGCAGCCACTCTGTATCGAGATAGTCGGCCATCTGCATCGGTTGCCCGCACCGGATGTCGAGATCCACCCCGGAAAGGAGCATGGTCCCTTCGGTCATTATCTCTTCCACCATCTGTTCGGGAATATCTTTAACCAGCCGGGAAGCGATGTCCAGGGCAATATTTTCTGCTGCACGGATGGGATAATAGGTAAGGTTTATCGGCTGAATGGCGATCTTTTCCCGACAAATTTCATCAATATTTTCCACCCCCAGGGCATGCAGCATTTTCGGTACCTTCTGGGGAGCGGTATCCGCCATATCGAGAAGATAGGTGCGAAACAACTCTGCCCTCAAGGCAAGAGCGGCAGCTCCGGTGTGTGGTTCATGCACACCGTTGTGGCTGGCGATCAGAAATTTGCCGCCGTCGACAATTTTTTTGGTCTTTACCATATTCCCTTCCGGGAAGATGATCCAGTTCGCCCCGCCGGTGATCAGGCTTTTGACGATGAGTTCATCACGCTTCGGGTCGGCGATGGACACCGCTCCCATCATATCCAGGAACTTCCCCAGACCACCGCGAAAAAGCGAAGACGCGGCCAGGGACCAGGCTGGCTTGCCGGTGAGATTGTAGATATACGCGGGGAGGAGCATGGTCTCAAGCCGGGTGAAATGATTCATCACAAAGATAGTCGGCCCCGTTGGGATATTTTCCTTCCCATGGACAACAATAGAGGCCTTGGTCAAGCGAGAAAGAAGCTTAATCACCAGTCCAGTGGCGAAATATGCGGATCGGTTCATAACCTGTCCCGGATTTATGGAGATAACCAGCTGAAATTTTATTATGTTATAGTGTAGAAGGAATTTCAGGCAGGGTCAAGCAATCAACCGCGAAGCCCGAAATAGTTTGCCGCAGGCATCGCCTGGGGCCGGCCACGAACGTACGTTGCTTTTCAGTGCCATACTGCCTATAGTAGTTGAAATTGTATACAATATACCAACCATTATACCTGAGGCCAGCCATGAACCTGGATTTCACCTATACCCCGCCGGATTTCGAACTGCCGACATTGAAAAAAAGCCCTTTAGCCACCCTTGAACCGTCCCCGGCCGACGGGATTTCTCCGGCCAACTATCATGCCACATCCAACCACCCGGAATATATAAAAATTGCCCGGGACCACTGGCTTCTCGCCCCGGAAAGCCGTATGGATGCAGTATTTGTTGTCGCGGACGGCAAGATTGAAGTGGTTGAAGCGAGAAACCTCAAAAAGGGCAATATGGTGGTCACCGGGCGAACCGAAAACGGCGAGGAGGGCATCCTCGTGCACGAAAAAGGCTTTGAACGGAGTGCGGCTAATGCCGACAAGTTCGCCTTTCGCTCGCGAGGCACACGGGAGACGCCCTTTTCCCATTCCTACGATTCTCTTTATGAAATACTCAAACACGACCGGGACCACGGCCATATTGTCTGGGTGCTGGGCCCTGCGGTAGCATTTGACAAGGACTCCCGGGCAGCAATGCAGGGGCTTATTGAGAATGGCTACTGTCATGGACTGATGGCCGGAAATGCTCTGGCTACCCATGATATTGAAGCCGCCGTTTACAACACCGGGCTCGGGCAGAATATCTACACCCAGATGCTGCAGCCCATGGGCCACTACAACCACCTCGACATTCTCAATGAAGTGCGCAAAGCCGGGTCTATTGCAAAAGCCATGGCAACCCTCGATATTAAAGACGGCATTATGTATGCCTGTGAAAAAAACAACATCCCTTACGTTCTGGCCGGGTCGATTCGTGATGATGGTCCGCTGCCGGAAACCATCGGCAATGTTTATGAATCACAAGATACAATGCGTGTTCATGCCCGCAAGGCCACCACGGTGATCACCATGGCCACGCAGCTCCATTCCATAGCCTTTGGCAATATGACGCCTGGCTACAAAGTGCTGCCGGACGGTTCTGTCCGGCCGGTCTATTTTTATGTGGTGGACATGTCGGAATTCAGTGCCGACAAGCTGGCTAACCGCGGTTCGGCCCAGGCCCAGGCTATCCTTACCAATGTGCAGGATTTTATCGTTAATCTGTGGAACAATCTGAAAAAAGGTTGATGGCGTAATTGGTTCCCATGCAGCGCATGGGAACCAGAGTAAAGAAAGAAAAATCGTAATACCTAAAATGGTCAAGCATATGCAGCAGTCAGTCCGCATCATCGGCGTTCCCATGGACCTCGGTCAGAATCACCGGGGGGTCGATATGGGACCAAGTGCCCTCCGCTACGCAAATCTTGCCGGCAGCCTCAGGGAGCTCGGCTACGCAACCTTTGACAGCGGTGACATCACCATCCCCGGTCATTACGCCCTGACCAATACCAGTCTGCCGGAACGACTGCCACTTATCTGCAAGGGCTGCCTGAGTGCCTACGAACTCGGCAGGCAAGCGGTTGCCGCCGGAGAAATCCCCATCTTTCTCGGCGGTGATCATTCCGCCTCCATCGGCACAGTCGGAGGAGTGAGCCACGACACCGAGATTGGCCTGATCTGGATTGATGCCCACGGCGATTTCAATACACCGGAGACCTCGAGCAGCCAGAATGTTCATGGCATGGCCCTGGGAGTGCTGCTCGGCCTCGGCCCCGCGGAACTGGTTGACCTGGGTCGACCCGGCGCAAAAGTGAAACCGGAAAATGTGGTGTTGATCGGGATCAGAGATCTCGACGCCGAGGAAAAAATTTTAATCAGGAATTCCGGCTGTACCGTGTACACCATGCGGGAGGTAGACGAGATAGGTATCCGCGGGGTACTGTCCCAGACCCTGAAAAAATTCCGCCATCTTGATAAAATCCACGTCAGCCTTGATCTCGATGCCCTGGATCCTCTCGATGCCCCAGGGGTCGGCACCCCGTCCCAGGGCGGCTTGACCTACCGGGAAGGGCAACTCATTATGGAGATTCTGGCCGACACCAGAAAACTCCACTCATTCGATATCATGGAAATTAATCCCATCCTCGATATCCAGAACCGGACCGCACAGATGGCGGTGAATCTGGCGGCGTCACTCTTTGGCAAGAAAATCATCTGAGATGGCGTCGTTGTTTCAATTTTGTCGAGTCCATCATCTAGAATAGAACGAAATCAAAGGGTTTGTTTTCGGCAGTTGCCTTCTTTCATTCTACGTATTAGATATGTTAGCGTTGTATTAACATCCGCCCGCATTATCAGGGCCCGGAACCTTTTCAGTTAACATCGGAGGATACTATGAAACGTGTTGGGAAAATTGCATTCATCCTTGCTGCCTGCATGCTGGTTGCTTCACCGGCCCTGGCAGAGAAAAAAATTCGCTGGAAACTGGCGATGAGCTGGTCAAGCACCTTAACACCACTTGCCTCACCCGCTCCAAAACTGGCGAAACTGGTCAGCGAAATGACTGGCGGTAACTTTGAGATCAGAGTCGAAGGCGCGGAAAAACACAAAGCACCCCTGGGCATTCTCGACATGGTCAAAGGCGGTCAGTTTGAGATGGGTCACACCGCTTCTTATTACTGGAAAGGCAAAGATATCACCTCGGTATTTTTTACCACCGTACCGTTTGGCATGACCGCTCCGGAGCAATTTTCCTGGCTGCATTACGGCGACGGCCAGAAACTGCAGAATAAACTGTATGACAAATTCGATGTCTACTCCTATCCGGGCGGCAACACCGGGGTGCAGATGGGCGGCTGGTTTCGCAAGGAAATCAAAACACTCGACGACCTGAAGGGGTTGAAGATGCGCATCCCCGGTCTTGCCGGAGAGGTTTTTGCCAAACTTGGCGTCAATGTAACCAATATCGCCCCCGGTGAACTCTACACCTCACTTGATCGTGGCACCATCGATGCCCTGGAATGGGTAGGACCGGCAATGGACATCAAAATGGGCTTTCATAAAATAGCCCCGTTCTATTATGCCGGATGGCATGAACCTGCCTCCGACATGCAGTTTTTGATCAATAAGAAGGCATTTGCCAAATTACCTAAGGAATATCAGACAATTCTCCTTACCGCCATCGAGGCTGTCTCGGCTGATATGTTTGGTGATAATTTTGACGCCAGTGCCACTGCCTGGGCTGAGATGAAAAAAGAATATCCCAACATCAAGGTTATGATCTTTCCGGAGCCGGTTTTGAAAGCAATGAAAAAGGCCACCGACGAAGTCATGGATGGATATGCGGCCGAAAATGCCGAATTCAAAGAAGTATATGAGTCGCAGAAAGCATATATGGCCAAGGCCCGGGAATGGACAAAGATGTCCACGCTCTACTACCTGCAGACATCGGAAATGGTCGGCAAATAACATTGATGGTTTCCACTGGTTCCCATGTAGCAAAGAGGAACCAGTGAAAAAAGTACCCCAAGGGAGCTTACTTGAGACGCAGTTTTTTTTGGCTGGCTCCCGACTTACTGCTGAGAAAATAACGTATTTTTATAAAGGTGTTATGATGGACAAAAAATTTAACGTTTCTATCCTTTCCTTTCAAAAAATTGCCCAGATAGAAGGTGCCTGGAGCGCCAATGATTATAAGGCTCTTTTAACATTGATGGAGTTTGAAGATGAACTTGAGTCTATGAGCGAGAGTGATTTGAGAGAGATGTGCCTGATGTCGTTGAATGATTTTGACGCGAACGAAGCAGCAAAGTTTGTTTTGACACATATTATAAAGGGTGAATTACCTGACGGTAAGATTGATCAGATCTCTCATGACATGATCGAAAACAAACTATGGGAGGAGTATGCAGACGCCTCTTTCCATAAAAGATTTTTTGACGCCTATGGACTTCTGCGCAAGGCTTTTAATGGAACATTTGCAGCACCTACCGGTGTCAGTTTTCAGGCCAAAGTAACTGCTCAGCACACGGATGATTTAGATTTGTTTAAACCAGATATAGCGCCTGCTCTTACAAGATTACTTGCAACGGGCATAGCTGAAAATGCGATATTAAACCGCTTATATAATGAAAAGATTGAAGGCGATGACTTTCCTGAAGCGGAAAATATTTTGTGGCAGGTTAAAGAAATTTCAACGTCTGACAAAGAAGTTACCTACGAGATATTAAGTTCCGAACTTTGGTTTGGTGATTTTGAAGATGTCGAATCTTTTGAGGGTGCAACGCATGCTGATGCGATAAAAGAAGACGAAGAATGATGGTGTCGTAAAAACTACCCAAAGGGCATAGAAATCTTCATCCGAAGTCTGCGCTTATCTGCTTCGTTGTTGCGAATTTGTCTGGAATAAAGAACTTCCCTGGTTGCTCTGACCTTGCTTTTTCTTTTGCCCGAAACTTCAGGAATGGCTTTTTAACGAGTGCTGAAATAATCCTGAACATAGGCAATATGCTTACGCATTGCCTCAAAGGCATCCTGAGATGATCGGCGTTGAATGGCGTCGTAAATTGCCCGGTGATGCACGATGACATCTTCCAGAGCTTCCCGGTCCATGTACATATGGGTCAGATTTTTTTTGATGCCGAGAAAGAGAAAATCATAGAAATTGTGCATCAGGTGAATAAACACCGGGTTTTTGGTCGAAAAAGTTATCGCCATATGAAAGGCAGCATCCGGTCCGGTGCCGATTTTATCGGTTGTCGCCAGATCATCTTCCATCTCCTCAAGACTCTTTTCAATTGCCTTCAGGTCAGTATCAGTTGCCCTTTGCGCCGCTAGCATGGCGGCATTACACTCCAGCCCCATCCGAACCTCCAGCAGATCACCAAAGGTGGCCTCATCGGCGGCCATGGCGGCAGCCAGGGGGTTGCCGGACCGGTTGTCCGGGGAGCTGACAAACGTCCCCTGCCCCTGACGGTGCTCCAGCAGACCCATGGTGACCAGCTTATTGATGGCGTTTCTTACCGACGTGCGGCTCACCGCCATCGACAGGGCCAATTCTCTTTCCGGGAGTATCTGCTGCCCTGGTTTGAAGGAGCCTTTGTAGATCAACTCGCGGATCTGCTCAAAGACCTGATCTGAGATACGTTTGGGTTTAATTGGTTTGAGGTTCATTCTTCTCTTTCTGGTTAAGGAAGTATTCGCACATCAGACGCCGACGATAACCCAGAAAATCAGCAGTTAAACCGTACATGTCTATCCAATATTGGTCCTACCTTTGCATCGCGGAAAAGCATACATGCTCCTCGCATCGCGCAGGTTCCTGAGCGAGAATACCTGATTATATTATCTAGCAAAGATATAGCGAGGTATCAAGTTTTTTCTTGACTAGTTCCATTTATATGATAAAAATTGGTACTACCAATCATCCAGACATTCTTTTTCGTGCAGAGGGAGTGCTCACATTACCGGGAATCTTTCGGTAATATACGGAAAAATTTGCGTGTTTTTGGGTCGTATCAATGTGGGGGGTTAACCCCTTGTCAAACCATTCAAACCAAACAGAGGGAGAAAAGAATGAAAAAATTCAGTTTCTTAGTCGGTCTTGCGCTGATCTCGAGCATGGCCCTTGCGCCGAATGCTTTTTCAGCACGAGAAAAATTTGGCGCTGATAAACGCCATGACGAAGTAAAAAAAGAACTGCGCACCATCAAACCCTCCACTACAGAATTCAAGTGGAAAATGGTCATGCCATGGTCTAAAGGTCTACTGTTTTTCGATATGGCCCAGCATTTTGCAGACTCCGTCGCCCTCGCCTCCGGCGGTCGCCTCGAGATCAAGCTTTTCTCGGCTGGTGAACTCGTTGGCGCCATGGAATCCTTTGATGCTGTAAGCAAAGGTTCCGCCGAAGTTGGTCATGACTGGCCCGGTTACTGGAAAGGCAAGGATGAAAACTTCGTTTCTTTTGCCTCCGTTCCTTTCGGCCTCGACACTGAAGGCTACAATATCTGGCTCTATGAGCGTGGTGGTCTGAAGCAGATGCAGGACCTCTATGGCAAATTCAACCTCTTCGCACTGCCCTGCGGCAACGGCGGCCAGGAAATGGGTTTCTTCTCCAACAAGAAAGCCACCAAAATGGCTGACTTCAAAGGTATGCGAGTTCGTACTCCGGGCTGGTACATGGACATCATGAACAGCCTTGGCGCAGCCGTCACTCCTCTGCCAGGCGGCGAGGTGTATCTGGCACTCGAACGTGGTGTTATCGACGCTGCCGAATTCAGCAGCCCGGCAATCAACTATCCGATGGGTTTTGATGAGATCACCAAGTATGTTATCGAGCCCGGTGTCCATCAGCCTTCCGTACAGTGTGCCGTCTTTTTCAACAAGGATGCCTACAACAAATTGCCTGCCGATCTTAAATATATTGTCGACATCGCCGCCAAGGAAACCCAGCTCTGGTCTACCGCATGGCAGGAGCAGTTGAACATCGAGGCAATCAAACTGTTCAAACAAAAAGTTGAATTCGTACGAATGGACGATGAAGCGATTACCGCCTTTGCCAAACGCACCAAGGAATATCTTGAAGAGTTGAAGACCAAGTTCCCGGATGTGAAGGTTACTCTTGATTCTCAGGAAAAATTCAAAGAAGACTTCGCCCAGTGGCGTGAGATCAGAAGCGGCCTGACCCCATGGCCAATTGATCAATTCATTGCTGGCAAACGAGTACAGTAAAGAGATCCTCCAGCGGCGGTGGGCTATCATTTGCCTCTCGCCGCTTTTTATTCCCCGAATTACCCTTGTAGTTGAGAAGAGGACGAGTCATGCAGACAATCTCCCGGGCAATTGACGCCCTCAATGAAAAAATTGGTTTTTACGGCGCGTACCTTGTCCTGCCCCTGGTCTTTGTGGCAGTCTATGAGGTTTTTATGCGCTACGTCTTTAAGGCCCCCACCTCCTGGGGCTTTGAGATGACAACATTTATTTACGGCGTGCATTTCATGTTGGCACTCGGTGACGCATACAGGACGAATACCCATGTCTGCATCGATGTCTTCGAAGCAAGATTGGATCCCAGGAAGCGGACGGTTTTACGGATCATTACTAATGTGTGCATGTTTCTGCCGACCATTGGTCTCATGGCTATCTGGTCGGTCAAATATGCTATAACCTCCTGGCAACAGTGGGAACATGCTTCCTCGTCATGGGCCCCCGCCGTCTACCCCTATAAAACAGTGATGGCAATCGGTTTTATCCTCTTTTTCCTGTCAGGCGTATCGAAGCTGCTGCAAGACTTCGAAGCCCTGCGTACTTCCAGATAACCGCCTAGCTTGGAGAAAAATACTCATGAGCCCCGAAGTTTTTACTATTCTGATGTTTGGTGTCCTGATGGTGGCTATCGCCCTGGGGCATCCCCTGGCGGTGACCCTGGCTGCTGTTGCCACCCTGTTTGGCTTGATCGACAATGGTTTCAACATCCCGGCCCTGTTTGATCTGTTTACCAACAATAACTGGGGTATTTTCCTGAATTACACCCTGGTCTCCGTCCCCTTGTTTATTTTCATGGCCCAGGTCCTTGATCGGTCCAAGGTCTCAGAAGAATTGTTCGACGCCTTGTACGTCGTATTAGGTGGACTGCGTGGCGGCCTTGGCCTCGCTGTCATCGTCGTTTCTACTGTTTTCGCTGCCACAACCGGCATCGTTGGCGCGTCTGTCGTCGCTATGGGACTGATGGCCGGGCCTTCTCTTTTGCAACGAGGCTATGATAAAGGTTTGGCCGCCGGTATTATCTGTTCATCGGGTACCCTTGGCATCCTGATTCCGCCAAGCATCATGCTGGTTGTCTACGGTGGACTGACTGGTATGAAAGAGACCTCTGTCGGCAATCTTTTTGCTGCAGCCATCCTTCCCGGCCTTTTACTCTCCGGCCTTTACCTGGGTTATGTGGCAATTCGCTGTACCATTAATCCCAAACTCGGACCTCCAATCCCTAAAGCAGAGAGAACCTCCACCGCCACCCAGAAGTTCTTTATGATCATCAAGAGTTTAGTGCCACCATTCGGCCTGATTCTTGCCGTTATGGGGACGATTCTGGCGGGTGTGGCTACCCCGACCGAAGCTGCGGCAATGGGCGCAACCGGCTCATTGCTCCTGGCCTTGTTCAAGGGTAAATTCAGCTGGAAAGTAGTCACCGAGGCCTCGATCTCAACCGCCCGCACGACAGCCATGATCATGGCCCTTTTTATCGGTGGGAAAGTTTTCAGCGTGGTCTTTCTCAGCGCGGGTGGTGGTGATGTTGTAGCCGACGCCTTGCTTGGCATGAATGTCAGCCCATACGTCGTTCTCGCAATTATGATGGCGGTCGTCTTCTTCCTTGGCATGTTCATCGACTGGGCGGCAATCCTCCTGGTAGTCGTGCCGATCTTTACCCCCATTGCCCAGGATCTTAACTTTAATCCTTTATGGTTTGCTATGCTGGTCTGCGTCAACCTTCAGACCTCATTTCTTACACCGCCGTTCGGTTACTCCCTCTTCTATTTTAAAGGAGTTGCTCCACCGGAATATACCATTGGCGATATCTATCGAGGAATTGTACCTTTTGTTGGTCTACAGGTTATCGCCATTGCCGTGCTCGTAATTTTCCCCCAGATTATAACCTATCTGCCTTCGATTTTCTTTGGTGGCGGTAACTGATCATCGATCACGCCTTCTACCTGAAGTGCCAGGAACCGGTGTGCAACGGGGGAATAGCAATCATATAGAACAAGTGTACTTAATGCGGGAGCCGGAAGGCTCCCGTATTTTTATTTGAACTAATCATTCCCCCAGATATACTTTCATGACTACCATGTTTTCTCTTTCATGCTTAACCTTCTGGTAAGATTATCTGGTCAATACAAACAGTAAATACATAGAGGTCCTTCATATGAGCGACAGACTACCTAACGTTGACAATCTCTGCACCAATCCAAACAACCATACACTGCACATCTGTGAGCTGACCAAAGCCGGGAAAACAGATGTAGTAAAAAAACTTCAGCACAATCCCACCTTCATTTGCGGCAATTGCGCACAAAAGGCCAATGACGAAGGTTCTCTCTGTGCTCCCGGGCCATTTCAGCCATAAAACAGAACAAAGCCAATTGAACTAATTCCCATGCGCCGCATGGGAATGGTATATCACGCAACCCTCATCACCTGCATTTCTCCCCTGCTTGACGTCCTTTTTTAAGTTTTTGCATTTTAGGTAAAAATCCATTACCATGCAAGGTCCTGCGTAGCACCGGCTGCTGTGGTGGCACAGGCAGCCAGTTCACACTTTTTCGACGCTTAAAGTTTACTATAATAGATTGATATGGCCCATTTCCTCGAGCTCTACGATACCACCCTCCGCGACGGAACCCAGGCAGAAAACTTCAACCTTTCTGTTGAAGACAAGATCCGCATTACTCTGGCCCTCGATGAGCTTGGGATTGATTTTATCGAAGGCGGCTGGCCGGGATCCAATCCGGTTTCGGTTGAATATTTTGAGAGAATGCAGGGTGTTGAACTGCACCATGCCAAACTGGCAGCCTTCGGCTCGACCCGTCATTTTCGTAACAGACCGGAAAAAGACCCGAACCTGCTCGCCCTTCTCAACGCCAAGACTCCGGTAATAACGATTTTCGGCAAGAGCTGGGATATCCATGTCCGAGACGCACTGCACATCGAACTGGAAGACAACCTGCTGATCATCCAGGATACCCTGGCATTCCTGCGGCCCTTTGTTGAACACCTCTTCTACGATGCCGAACATTTTTTTGATGGTTTTAAAAACAATGAGGAATACGCGTTAGCCACGCTGCTGAGCGCTGTGGACGGGGGTGCGGAAACGATTATTCTCTGCGATACCAATGGCGGCACACTGCCCCATGAGATCCCGCCGATAATCAATTCGGTCAGACAGTACCTGGCCGACAATAACAGGACCGTCCATCTCGGCATCCATGCCCACAACGACTCGGAGACAGCGGTTGCCAACTCTCTTATCGCCGTAACCGAATCCAAAATCAGGCAGATACAGGGGACAATGAACGGCTTTGGCGAACGATGCGGCAATGCCAATTTAACCTCCATCATCCCCGCCCTGGTGTTTAAGCTGGGCGTCGAATGCGAGGTACGCAAACATATCGACCACCTCTATTCTGCGTCGCGCCTCATCAATGAACTGGCCAATCT
>JBBRDD010000137.1:0-12892 GCA_038204235.1 Desulfobulbales bacterium | reverse complement strand
TAATGAAACAATCCTACTTAATTGCATGAATGGCGAGCAGTATATCTGCTATAAGAGCAACCCGAGACATGAATATTTTCGGGGGTGGTTCGGCCGGATTTGAGTGTCCATAAAAAAAATGTGGACAAATGTGGACAAATTAAACAAGAAAAGGGATTGCGAGTAAAATCCGCAATCCCTTCTTGGCATTGGTACGCCAGGCAGGATTCGAACCTGCGACCTACGGATTAGAAGTCCGTTGCTCTATCCAGCTGAGCTACTGGCGCTTGTTGATTAAGGTGATCATGATAATTGCAATAATCTTAGCACAATCAGCGACGACATAATACTCAAAGTTGGTCAAAAAGCAACTTCATTTGTATCATTACTCTGCATCTCGTTGCTTTTTCCATGCCAAACTAGTTGCTGTATTGATGAGTTCAATCTTTTTTCAGGAGAGTAACGCTCGAGTCACATCGTTGGCCTCAGGTGGCTGTCACAACCAGCCCTTGTTCTTAAAATAGACATAAGGTGCCAGCCCGGCAACGATCATAGACAGCAGGGCTAGAGGATAGCCCCATGACCATCACAACTCTGGCATAAGCTTAAAGTTCATTCAAAATATACTGGCGATAACAGTTGGCGGCATAAAGACAACGGCTGCAATCGAGAATATTTTGATGATTTTATTTTGTTCGATGTTGATGAAACCCAAGCGGTAGGCTGCATTCAAGAGAAAGTCCAGTCTTTCAGACAGAAAGGTGTTGTGAGACAGCAGAGTCTTGATATCTTCGAGAATATCATTGGTGATATTGATATTTTCATCGAGTAAGCGCCCTCGGCGAAGCAGAAAATTCAGGCCACGTTGCCCATCCATAAGGCATAAGCGGATTTTCCCGTTCAAGTCATCGATCCTGTCGGGAAAGGTTGTCCAGGATACCGTTTTTCAGGTCCTGGTCTAGATAATTCAAATTGTCTCAAACGACCAGCGTACGACCGGAATGTTTTTCCAAGGCGTTTCTTTGATGACACCAATGTTGCCAAAATCGGAAGTAAGATTGCTCAGTTCACAAAGGAGAGGTTTGCCAGAAATAACTACGGACCTGCTGGATCAACTTTATTGTGGTGGGACGACGCGCACCCAATTTCCTGCCATGTTAGCCAGTGATCCTATTGTTCGACACATTCAAAATAAAGCGTTGATTCTGGCCATACAGAAGCTGCACGCTCTATATCAATTGAATACATTTCAATCATTTGTTTATTCATTGCCTCGCAGAATTTAGTCGCCTCAATCAAAACTTCCTTCTTTATACTGGGGAGGTTCCCGGATGGTGATTCATCATCGCGATTAATAACGTACTCGTTGCCATGCCCGGTTTTTTGAATTTGGTTTTTTCCACCGCAGCCGGAGATAAAAAATGTGGAAAGAATAAGCAACAGTGTCATTGATAATTTAACGTTTTTCATCTTTGTATCCAGTTCGTTAGACTTGAACCAATTACTTTTGGTCACTTTGTGACACACCTAAAATGAAGCATGGCACTCCCATTTCGCATAAAAGGGATGGCGTCCTTAACTTCAGAATTCACTGTCTCAATCTCTTTGTCCGTACGGGCACAATATTCATTAGCTTCAGTATAGATGTCTGCGGTAAAAACGCCGGGTGTGCGAAATATACCAGCGGCGCTTTGCTTGGAAAGCATGCATATCTCAGGAAAACACACTGATCACCGTTATTCCCTTTGTTGTACTAATGATTATATTCTGCCTTATCAATTTCTATCTTTTCATCAAACCGACGGCCACGAGAATGTAAGACTGTATCAATCGGTTCAATATATATCAACTCCCCTTTTACTACCTCGTAGGCAAGGGGAATAGAGAAAATCCAAATCCCTTCATGAGGTGTGAAAATGATGCGTAGAATAAAAATGGCTGGTTTGATCCTTTTGGCCTTTTTCTCCGTGAGTTCATACGCTTGGGCAACAGATTATAGTACCATGCCCACGACAGAACTAAGCAAACTCCGGGGTACGATGCAGAATGCTTCTCAATCAGACCGGGATGCCTTCCATGCAGAGTGGATGAGTCGGGTTGAGAAAATGACACCGGCCGAGCGGCAGAAATACATGGGCCCAGGAAAAGGCATGGGAAGCGGCAGTGGGATGGGCGGTAACAGCGGTGGTGGACTGGGTGGCGGAAAGGGAAAAGGAAAATAATTGATTATAGCTGGAGTATTTGAGCCTGTAATTTCCGATACTCCATTTTCCGTTGAACCAATACACCAGGATGGTATGTAACATACATTGCTCCCAGCACAACAATCATAAGGTATATTGTGGTTAGCAGGTAATGCACTTGAGGCTGTTCGAGAGAAAGAGATGGTACATATATCAACCGAGGCTTGCAGGTTTTCCCCTGCCACAGCATTCCGAACAAAAGCTGGGAGACATCCTGAACAGAAGTCTAAGAGCTTGTTTGGTTCCGAAAGAGAGAATTAATCTCAGCAACTGCAAGACTTCCGTGTAGACCTGATTTTTAGGATTCATTTGCCGCCAAGTAGCTTTGCTTTTTGCTGCTCAAATTCCGCATCGGTGAGTATCCCGCGCTTGCGTAGGTCATCTAATTTTATCAGCTCATTGTACACATCGTTTTGCTGGTTGGAATGAATAGTACCCGCGCCAATACCGTTTGCATTTGCCGAAACAGTTTGGGATTTTTGCACTGAACCAGTTGAACTCACGATAGGAAAATTTTGTAGCAGTTTATCAATAACAGGATCCATTTTTGTTTTAGCACTCTGCCACTTCGTAAGTGACAAACCACCACTACCATTTAAGTGATATTCAGCGTATCCAATCTGGTAATGCTTCTGATATAAGTGCAGTTCAGCATGGTGCATATACATCGCCATGTCCCATGTTTGATTACACATATAGGAGAGATTGTATTCACATTCGGCTGGCAGATTTCCTGAGTATATCTGGGTTGTAATGCCATGACGTCCGAATCCATCAAGAATCACACCCATCATTTGGCCATCAAAGCACATTTCTTTACCATCTTTGATACATACATGCTTTATTTCTGCCTCATTTTTTATTGGTTGAACCTTTATGGAAGTACAACCAAACACTGACACTAACGCTAAAATCGCAAAAGAATACCTAACAATAAACATTGCTCTCCTTTGTTTATAATTGATCTATTTCAACTATTGGTTAACAAAAAATATCCGTTCCGAAAAAATTCCAGCGATGCTCTAGAGAAAGCTGTCTCAAAATATTCTTGAATGGTTTTCTAACTGTCATCATGATATCAAGATATATAGAGTGCTTGGTTTTGGTGTATCACCAGTCACCCTTGAATACAATACTACAGAGTAGTAGAGTCATTTTTTAGCCAGGTTTCGATACATATAGTTTTCAAGCTAGCAATTTCCTTTGAAGTTTTCGTAGACGCTGTCAGCAACACTGAGGTCGGTTGAAAAATGTGGATACCAAACTAATGTACAAGCCAATAAATTACGGAGGTGTCCTATTGAGAGACCGAACGGAAAATACACAAAAGAGTTCAGAGAAGAAGCTGTTAAGCTTGTCACGATCAAAGGACATACCGTTGATGATGCAGCTGAGAGATTATCCTTGCCGAAATCCACCTTGGCCATCTGGATCAGAAGTTTCAAAGCTGGAAAGCTCGGGGATATCGGCAAAGGCTACAAAGATTTAAGTGAGACTGAACTTGAAATAGCCCGACTCCCGCGTGAATTGGCAGAAGTCGCGATGGAGCGGAATATCATAAAAAAGGGAGCAGCGTACTTTGCGAAGGATTTACAGCGAGGTACGCGATGATAAATAATCTTCGAGAGCAATATGCGGTTCCTGCCCTGTGCAGGCAATTACATGTGTCCCCCAGCGGTTATTACAGGTGGCAGCTGTCATCTCTCTGCACTTGGGCGGAAGAGGGACGCCTGGAGTTAGAAATCATTGCTGCACATGCTCGAACCAGGGGGACACATGGAGCAAGCGCCTCCAAGAGGATCTTGCGGCTCATGGGATAAAGGTTGGCATTCATCGAATCAAGAGGATTAGCTTGAAGCTTGGTATAAAGTGCAAGCAGAAGAAAAAATTCAAAGCAACCACCAACTCAAAGCATAATCTGCCTGTAGCCGCCAATCTTCTTGACCAGATGTTTCAGGCAGACAGGCCAGGCCAGATATGGTTGACCGATATTACGTATATCGCTACTGCAGAGGGCTGGCTATATCTGGCAGGGTACAAGGATATCTTCACCGGTGAGATCGTCGGTTATGCAATGAGTGAGCGGATGACGAAAGATTTAGTGATCAAAGCTTTATTCCGGGCAGTTTCAACGAAGACCGGTTAAAGGTCTTATTCTACAGTCTGCATTTCGGTGTTTTTTTCCACGCCAAACCTGATTGCTGAATTGATGAGTTCAATCTTTTTTCAGGTGAGTAACGCTCGAGTCACATCGTTGGCCTCAGGTGGCTGTCACAACCAGCCCTTGTTCTTGAAATAGACATAAGGAGCAAGCCCGGCAGCGATCATAGACAGCAGGGCTAGAGGATAACCCCATGACCATGACAACTCTGGCATAAACTTAAAATTCATGCCAAATATACTGGCGATAACGGTTGGCGGCATAAAGACAACGGCTGCAATCGAGAATATTTTGATGATTTTGTTTTGTTCAATGTTGATGAAACCCAAGGCTGCATTCAAGAGAAAGTCCAGCCTTTCAGACAGAAAGGTGTTGTGAGACAGCAGAGTCTTGATATCTTCGAGAATATCATTGGTGATATTGATATTTTCATCGAGCAAACGCCCTCGGCGAAGCAGAAAATTCAGGTCACGCTGCCCATCCATAAGGCATAAGCGGATTTTCCCGTTCAAGTCATCCTGTCGGGAAAGGTTATCGATAATTTCCTCCTGGATAACATTTTGTCGATTGAATATCTGCCGACTTATTTTTTCTATCGCTAAATGTGCTTCTTCAGATAAATCTGCCAGTTTTTCAATTTTATCCTCAATGAGTGCAATGATAGTTGTCAGGGGATCAATAATTAACTCGCTGCTTACTTGCGCACGCGCCTGAAGACGGCTGATAATTGGTACTTCTCGTGCGCAAAGACTGATCAGGCATTTTTCATTGAATAGAAAAGCCACATTGGTAATAGAAAAATTACCGCTTACCTGATGAAGAAACGAGCAGTTTACCTGCAAGCCATCGGGATACACCTCATAATGTGAACTGGCCTCAATCTCTTCTGTTTCCTTAATATTAGGTAAATCCAGTTTGCTGAACTGCTCTACCTTTTTTATTTCGGCAAGAGAAGGATTGGTCAGGTCAACCCAGACAACATTCTCAATATTTTCCAGGATCGATACTTCTGAGAGCACCAACCTGCTTCCCTCACGGGTATAAACTGTCAGCATTATATTAGAGTGTGTCGGTAAAAAGTATTTTCATAAATATCACCGTTCTCCGTCTCGTGTTCTTTTCCAGACCGGCCCGTTCTCCGTGTCGATGACCACAATTCCTTTTCTTACAAGTTCCTCGCGCGCCGCATCAGCGGCCTTCCAGTCTTTTTGCAGCCTGGCCTGCTCGCGGCGCTGGATAAGAGCGTTCACATCAGGGGCGAGAGGACATCCCTGCAGCCGGAACACATCAAGGATCTGGTTTAATTTTTCGAGGCTTTTCAGGATATAGGTTTTCTGATCCTGGTCAAGGTGGTTTACCTGGAGGATCGGATACACTTTTTTGATAAAACGATAAATTGCTCCCATCCCTTTTGAGACATTCAAATCGTCATCCATCGCTTCGAAAAACTGCTGTTCCATTTCCGAAACAAAAGCGGTTACCTCGGGATGCGGCCTGCCTGAAGGCAGACAATTCAGCTTACAGGTGAATTCATCCAGCCGTCGCAGAGCAGTACGGACATTATCCAGGCGTTTATACGAAAAGTTCAGCGGCATCCGATAGTGCACAGAAAGCATCATAAATCGGACTTCGCGTCCCGTATAACCACGCAGCAGCAGTTCTTTGAGCGTAACATTATTGCCGGCCTCAGCAGACATATTCTTGCCGTCAACCAGCACCAGCTCTGAATGCAGCCAATAATTGGCCAGCGGCTTCCCGGTGAGTGCTTCGGCAATGGCAATCTCATTTTCGTGGTGGGGAAAGATGAGGTTTCGGCTTGAGGTATGAATATCCATAGTCGGCCCCAGATTCCTGGTAGCCATTGCCGAACATTCCACATGCCAGCCGGGGCGGACATTGCCCCAATCCGTCTCGAAGAAAATGCCCTTTTTCAACTCTGCCAGAGTGGATCGCTTGAGCAGGGTGAAGTCCCGCGGATTATCCTTTTCATAGTTATCCAGATCAACTGTTTTCCCCAGCTGAATCTTGCTTAAGTCAATACCCGACAGGCGGCCGTATTTTTTAAATTTGGAAATATCAAAATAGATTGAGCCGTGTTTTTCATAGGCATACCCTTTATGGATCAGCTCATGGGCGATCTCAATCATATCGCTCACATTCTCAGAGGCCATTGGATAGCCTTTGGCTCGCTTTACACTAAGGGTATCCATATCCTCCATAAAACCGGCAATATATTCCCTGGTAAAATCCTTTAACTCTTTTTCTGCTTTTTCCGCCCCGGCGATAGTATTATCGTCAATATCGGTAAAATTCATATATGCGTCAACCTGCAAGCCTTTTGACTCCAGGGTGCGGGTAATGAGATCCGAAACCAGAAATCTGCGACACAGAGGGAGGTTGGCCAATTCATAGGCCGTCGGCCCGCAGGAGTAGAAGGTGACATGGCCCTCTTTCTGGGGCGCAAAATCCTCCTTTCTCTTGGACATTGTATTGAAAAAACGCAGTTTCTTTTTACCATCCGCCTTTTTAGGGGGAGTAAAAAGCGGTGTGCTGAGATAGCGTTCACCCCCATCCGGCAAAATAACAACGACCATGCCGTGATCCAGCCGTTTTGCATAATCGATGGCGGCAGCCATGGCGCCACCACTGCTCATTCCCACCAGCATTCCTTCCTCGCTGGCGAGTTTCCTGGCCATGCTGAAGGCAGCTTCATCTTCAATGGGAACTATCTCATCCGGCACCGATTTGTCAAAAATTCCGGGTTTATAAGACTCTTTCATGTTTTTCAGCCCCTGGATTTTATGGTCCAGATGGGGCTCAACGGCAATTACCTTGACCTGGGGCTGACTCTCATGAAACCAGGCACACAGCCCCATGATGGTGCCGGAGGTCCCGAGAGTTGCCACAACATGGGTAACCTTACTATCGGTCTGTTGCCAGATCTCAGGGGCGGTATGATCATAATGAGCTCGCCAGTTTGCTTCATTGTTGTACTGGTCGGTCAGAAAATAACGATCGGGAAACTCCCGCACCATCGCATAGGATTTTTCAATGGCCCCATCGGTTGCCCTGTTGGCCGGAGTAAGAAGAATTTCGGCACCATAGGCCTGCATTATTTTGCGTCGCTCGATACTGGCCGATTCCGGCATAACAAGGACACAGCGATACCCTTTGGCGGCACAGACCATAGCCAGACCAATTCCGGTATTGCCGCTGGTTGCTTCAAGAACAATTTTATCTCGGGTCAATCCGCCGCTAGCTTCACCTGCCTCAATCATGGACAGGGCTATCCGTTCTTTTACCGAGCCACCGGGATTGGTCGCCTCCAGTTTGCCGTAAATCGAGATTCGATCACTGTGAAAAAGACGATTGATACGGATCAGTGGAGTATTGCCGATAGCGCTTAATATATCATTATGTAACATTGTTTTACCCGATAAATTGCGAATAAGGCTGTTATTCCGTTTTTCTTTTACATGCCTGGGCAAGATACCAAAATTGCATCAAAGCTTCCCGGCATTGTTCATCGGCAACACATGCAACCTGACGCTGGAATGCGGCAATCTTTTCTTCACTTGGCTTGATGAATTCTATTGCAGAGGCCGATTGTTGATCGGTTTTTACGGTACCGCCAGACGAGCCTTTGGGCAGAACCATTTTAATATCTTTAAGACGTGAAAGCCGATAACAGCTATTTAAAGTATCCAGCAATTCCAGTTTCTGGTATTGCAGCTGCTGCAGCCAGGAAGAATTTTCCACTTCCAGCCAGAGCACATCTCTTTCAATCTTCAGCGGCTGGGCGTGCAGACTCACTTCTTCCCCGACCAACTCCTGCCATCTGGGAAAAATAGAATGCAGATCAAGCTGTTTTTCCCAGCCTTTATCATGCATTAGATCGGGAAGCACCTTGGAGATCCGGATTTCTCTGGTTTTTACCCCACCGGCCACTATCGGCTCCTTTTTTGGTATACGACTTTCATCCTCACTCTTTACTTGGAAAAATGGTACTTGGCAAGTCCTGCTGAGCGGACAACTCCTGTCAGCACAACAAGCTCGACAAAACTGAATAAAACCAAAAAAACCCGCACTCCTCAAACGAGGAGCGCGGGCCAACTACCACTACAGACAGAAAGCTACTGATCAATAAACACTCAGATATTCTTCCAATTCCCAATCGGTCACAGCCGTTCTATAACTGTCCCACTCTTTTTCTTTTGCCTCTATATATTTCTCAAAGATATGCGCACCAAGGGTTTCTTTGCTCAGCGGACTGGCCTTAAACTCATCAATAGCTTCCTTGAGGCTGCCGGGCATTACAGCAATACAACTTTCATCCATTTCTGCCGCACTCATCTTGAAAATGTCGCGCTTAACTTCAGGCGGAGGAGCAATATTATTCTTCACTCCGTCAAGGCCTGAATTGAGCATCATGGCAAATGCGAGGTAGGGATTGCAAGCCGGATCCGGGCAGCGAATTTCAGTTCTGGTCGACAAACCCCGGGCAGCCGGAATACGAATCAGAGCAGAACGATTTGATGCGGACCAGGCACAATACACAGGGGCCTCATAACCAGGAACCAGGCGCTTGTACGAATTGACTAAGGGATTGGTCACCGCTGCGAAATTACGGGCATTTTTCAATGCTCCGGCGATATAGGCATAGGCGATCTTGGACAGTTTCAACGGATCCGACTCGTCAAAAAAGGCATTGGTGCCATCTAAATTGAAGAGCGACTGGTTGGTATGCATACCGGAACCATTGATGCCGAAGATAGGTTTTGGCATAAAGGTCGCATGAAGACCATACTTGGAAGCAATAGACTTAACAACCCACTTGAAAGTCACGGTATTGTCAGCAGCAGTCAGGGCGTCGGCATACTTGAAGTTGATTTCATGCTGTCCCTCAGCAACCTCATGATGCGAGGCTTCGATTTCAAAACCCATTTTCTCGAGGGTCTCGATGATCTCGCGTCGGCAGTCATTACCCATGTCATCAGGATCGAGAGAGAAATAACCGGCGACATCATTAGTAATGGTGGTGGCACATCCGTCTTCATCTTTTTCAAACAGAAAAAACTCTGCTTCGGTTCCGACATTCATGGTATAGCCAAGTTTTTTGGCTTCGGCCAGAACGCGCTTGAGGTTAACACGGGGGCAACCGGAGAAAGGAGTGCCGTCTGATTTATAGACATCACAAATAATTCGAGCAGCTGCGACACCATCTTTATTTCTCCAGGGGAGGACAGTGAAGGTATCATAATCCGGCTTGAGATACATGTCTGACTCGTTAATCCGGACAAAACCATCAATGGAAGAACCATCGAACATCATGTCGCCGTCCAGAGCCTTTTCGATCTGACTCTTGGGAATTGCCACATTTTTCATAAAACCAAAGATATCGACAAACTGGAGGCGGAAAAATTGGATATTTTCGACCTCAATAGCCTTCATAATTTCTTCCCTAGTCATTTCAACAATCTCCTTTCTATTCAGTAGTATTTTTTTCCATTGCCAGCATTGTTCCTTTCAGAATCAATCAAGTCCTGATTAACATTTCTGGCAATATTTGCAACAAACAAATGGAATTTCCTTACATGTTTGTCATTTTCACGACAAGCGAACTCTTCAACAAAAACCCAAAAGCCAATCCTATAAAAACTACTGACCCGAATGGTTTATGCAGTGAAGCATTCCTTGCGTAACCTCTTTAATAAACTCCTTATCAACTAATTTTTTTCCCATTGAATCAAGCACATAAAAAATATCAATCAGCTGTTCCACCTCGGTTGCTATATATGCCTTATGAATATTCAAACCAAAATCAGACATCGCCTGGGTAATGTGATACAACTGAGCGGGCAGGTCGGCCGCATACACTTCTAAGATCGAGTACTTAGCGGAACTGTCATTATCGACAACCACCTTAGAGGACACATCACCAACCAACTGCGCTCGCCGGCCATAGGTCGAGGCCAGCTTGCTGTAGAGTCGGTGGCTCAGGCCCATTCTATGCTCAATAGCAAGATCAAGCTGCTCGTTCAGGTCCTCCCAGTCTCTTTCTGCAAAACTCAGGCCATTAGTTGATCGAACATCAATCACATCGACAACGGTACCGTCTTCCCAGGTAAAAATCTGTGCCTTTACAACAGAGAGGTTGTTAAGAGCCATAACCCCACAAATTTTCGCCAGCAGACCCGATCGGTCTCTGGTCATAATCAGCAGTGACCAATTTTCCTCAACCTTTCCAGCAATTATCAATGACTTCTGGCGGATACGCTGATAATTATCTCGCTGGGTCAACACATGTCCGGCGATGACTTCGGGAGAAAAAGAGAGGATGTAATCGGCACTCAGGGTTTCCAAATCAATCCGCAGGTCGTCATTTCCCCGCAACAGCCCCCGAATCTGTTCACGTAACCACTCCACTCCCTGTTCCTCGTGGACCGTTGCATCGGCAATTTCAAGCGGACCATGATCCAGAAACGGATATACTTTTAAGTACAGTTCTTCCATCAGACTGGCCTTCCAGCCACTCCAGGCTGACGGGCCGGTGGCTTTTGAATCGGCAACCGAGAGCAGATACAACATGGAAAGTCGATCGTTATCACCGATTGTTTCAGCACATTTTTTTATAAATATCGCATCATTTAAATCCCGGCGAAGTGCATTTTCAGGGATAAAAAGATGATACCTGATGAGAAATTCAAGAGTACTGCGTTCGCCTTCCGTCAGACAGAACCTCTCGCCTATCTTTCCGGCCATTGTCGCCCCTTCGACGGAATGATCCCGGCCGGACCCCTTACCAATATCGTGCAGAAGAGCTGCAAGATACAACACCCTCAAGTCGCTGATGTTCTGCACCACACTGGTCCACTCGGCAACCAGAGCATGCAGTTCCACCACCGCCTGCAGGGAATGCCGGTCAACAGTATAGATATGATAGAGATCGTGCTGAGCCAGGCTGGTAATTCTGGCAAACTCGGGGATACAGGCGGTCAACACCCCTGTTTCCAACATAGTTTCCAGAACCATTCCAATATCTTTTGCTTCAAGAAGCAGTGTGAAAAAGGTTTTGGCAAATCGTGGCGAGGTGCGCTCTTTATCAGTGATCAAATCCAGAAATCCTGCAATCGCCTTGCGGGTTCTGTAATGCATCGGCAATCCCGTCCTGGCCATGACCAAAAATACCCGGATCAGCGTCTGCGGCTTAGCCAGGATCTGCGATCTTCCGGCGATAAGATGCACTCGTCCAGCCCTGATTTCTATGCCATTTTCTACGATCTTATCGGCAGCCATCCTCCCCTTACCGGCCAAGCCCAGAACCTCATCCACATGGTCGAAAAAAAGATCGCTGGTAACGCTAATGGTCTGCAGGGCGCTATAGACATCGCGCATAAAATGTTCAACACCGCGCACACCGCCCTTTGCGCTGTAGCCGAAGGCTTTGGCCACCTCCTCCTGCTGCTCAAAATAGAGCTGATCGTTTTTTCGATTACTGATAAAATGCAGATGACAACGCAATCGCGTCAGGGTATTCCTGGCCTGCGCAAATTCCTTTTTTTCGTCCTCCAGCAAGAGCCCCGCGCTTGCGATATCATCCAGGCTGTTGAGCCCGAAGACGACCCTGGCGGTCCACATCATGGCCTGGATATCACGCATCCCGCCCCGCCCTTCTTTTATATGAGGCTCAAGGAGATAGCTATGGCTGCCGAAACGTTCGCGACGGCCCTGGCGATGCCCCTTCATTTTTTCGACAAATTTCTCACGATGACCATCGACATATTTCTTGCGATACGACTTCAGCAGTTCTGCAAAGAGATCTTCCGAACCATAGATCAACCGCGCATCAAGAAGTGCTACAAGAAAAAAATATTCTTCCTGAGCATGCTTGATGGATTCGGCAACAGTCCGAACCCCATGGCCAATCTCAAGGCCGGTATCCCAGAGCGGATAAAGCACCGCATCGGTCACCCGGGATATCTGTTTTTTCACCTTGGGATGATAGAGGATCATCAGATCGATATCCGAAAAAGGATATAACTCCTTCCGGCCATATCCGCCAAGCGCAACCAGAGCTATCCGGCCTTCACAATCAGGTATCTCTGCCTGCTTATAGCTGTTGACGATATACTCATCGATCATCCGGCTATGGTTGAGGAGAAACGCATCGCCGCCACTGCCGACACCGTCTTCCACCCAACTCTTCTGCAGAGACTCCCGTTCTGCGCGAAATACTGCAATCATGCATTACACCGCATCGCTATTTTCTTCCCCGGTACGCACCCGAACCACACGTTCAACCGGAATAACGAAAATTTTGCCATCCCCAATCTTACCGGTGTTGGCTGCCACCCTGATGGTATCGACCACCTGGTCAACCTGAGCTGCAGATACAACAATTTCAATTTTCACCTTAGGTATGAAATCGACGACATACTCTGCCCCACGATAAATCTCCGTATGTCCTTTTTGCCGGCCATACCCCTTTACTTCAGACATGGTCATGCCG
>JBBRDD010000136.1:0-12944 GCA_038204235.1 Desulfobulbales bacterium | reverse complement strand
CATCGGCATCGCGTATCGGGGTGTTGGGGGTCAGATGATGAAAATCACCTTTTATCTTATATTTATTGTCTTTGACGAAGACCTGTCCGAACATGCTCATAGTGTTTCTCCTTGAATCATCTTTAATTAGGCATCTTTGCTCAGCAAATGATCGGGATCCATAAGGATAGTGGAGGTGACATGAGAGCCGACCCCGGCATGGCTGATGGCCATGCCTCTTTTCGCGCCCTGTACCTGCAGGTTGGTCCAGTCATCCGGCTTTTCCCGGTTAAATTTCTGCCAGAGTTTCTCATCGCCATGCAGCTCTTCCCATCTGTTCCAGATGTGGGTCGCCACCTCAAAAGTCTGCATAATGCCTGTCGCCCCGACCGAATGCATGCAGCCGATCAAGCCGCCGGACAGATTGGAGGGCAGCTTGCCGGGTTGTCCGGTATGGGGGTTGGTGTGATAGCAGTCGCCGGATTCCACATAGTCCCGGCCGTATCCATAGGGGCGTATGCCGATGTCTTCATAGGTTTGGACATCGCTGATGGTAAAGGCGTCATGGAGTTCGACCACATCGAGATCGGTGGTCGGATCGGTGATCCCGGCCATACCGTATCCGTAATAGGCAGCAATCCTCGCTGCGAGAAAACCGGTAAATCCGGGATATCTGTCGCCACCGGGGAAACGCTCGCCCAGGTCTTTATACTGATCGGCGGTCTCATTGGGTAAAAGCGGAATGGCCATATCCATCCGGTCGGCAGGACGCAGAGTATGAGATCCGGCGGCAACATAGATGCGTAAGGGTTTATTTTTGGAGTTTGCGGTAAGTTGCGTGGCGGTATCTTCATCGCAGAGGATAGCGCAGGCAGCACCCACACTCATCAGGCAGCAGTCGAGGGCGCGCAATGGATAGGCGACTACCGGTGAATTCAAAACATCGTCGACGGTGATTTTCATCGGCGACTGGGCAAACGGGTTGAACCGGGCGTAACCGTGGTGTTTTACTGATATTTCCGCCAGGGTCCTTCTGAAGGAGTCTTCCGATTTGCCAAAGATCTGCCAGTAGCGCTGGGCCATAACTGCGTAATAGCCGGTATAGATATGACCGAGGGGCGACTCCCAGTCTTTGTCGGCGGCACAGGAGATAAGAAAATTACCTTCATCGGTGGGAACCTCGTCCATCCTTTCCCAGCCCATGACCAGCACGCAATCGGAGTAGCCTGAGGCCACGGCCTTCATACCTTCCCACAACGTCGATCCTCCGGTGGCACCGCCTGTTTTTACGCCGACGTTGCCGAGGGGGTCTAAGCCTAGCCGGTCATGGATAACCGATTCGCCTAAAAGCTGGTCGCCGAAATGGTCGGCAAAATGCCCGTAATAACAGCTATGGATATATCGCTTCAACTCCGCCGGGGAGATATCGAGCAGGCCGGCTGCCATGGTGAAAGCGTCAATACACAGTTCTTCTGTTCGTTTATCTGGAAAGGCACGATCAAACTTGGACTGTCCTGCCGTCACCAGATACACAGGTCGCTGCAATCTAGGAATTTTCAACTGTTGTTTGCTGAACGTGATCATACCTCAGTCTCCTTGTTGGTTAGTGGTTTCGTGCCATGCGCGTTTAAAGCGTTCCCACCCATAGAACAAAACTGATGTTGCTGCTGTTGTTGCTAATCTTCTGGCTGGCGGGATTAGACCAGAAATGGACTGAATCCCCTTCTGCAAGAGCATGTTTGTCATCACTGAGCATCAACTGGACCGATCCTTTCAGGACACAGAGAAGTTCCTGGCCGTTTTTGATGTTTTTCCGTACAGGAATAGATTTTCCCGGTTCGATGGCGAGAATGGAGGAGTCGATGACAATCCGGTCTTCCGGTGCGAAAAACCGGCGGGTGACAAAGCCGGTATGGGAGAGATCGATGTCATCCCATTCCGATTTTCTGATGATGATGATTTTGTCCCGCTTGCCGGCCTGGGTAAGAAGATCGCCGGCATTTATGTCAAGGGCGTTGCAGATTCGGATAAGGGTATCTACCGAAGGAGAGTTGACATCATTTTCAACCTGACTGAGAAACCCTTCGGAGATGGAAGCTTTTTCAGCAACGACTTTCAGGGTCAATTTCTGTTCTTTTCGAGCCCTTCTGATCAAGGTACCGATATTCATACAGCCTCCACTCAGAGTTGAAGGGGGAGAGGCATCATTGAACAGGCTGTTTATTAATATTATGCTTCAGTTAAAGTTAAGCTAATTTGATGAGTGGGTATTTGTCAAGAGATAAGATGCAAGAAAACTATTTTTATGTTCAACGGGAAAATGCCTGGCTGGGTGAGAGAAATGAGACAAATGGTTCAAATAAAATGAATAGCAGCACGAAAAATATTGACAAAAATCCTGGACTGAATAATGATCGACAATGCGATTGAGCGCTTGGTCAGTTTGACGAAAGGTCGCTCCATCAAGCTGGTGTTGGTCTATTGAAAAAATTCTACAGTTGGCAGTCTGGGGACTGATCGGGAAGATGATTTCTCGATTACTCGTCCGGTCTATATAAGTTGTACTTACCAATTATTTTTTTAAGGAGGATCTTATGTCAGCAGGAGCGTTAAAACCGAGATGGGGACAGCCTCTCACGGGAATTATCTCGTTGATTGTGTTTACTTTGATTGCCTGGGCGACCTGGTTTATCTTAAGTGATGTGAGAGGGCCAATCGGATGGTTTCCTTATCCCTTCGTCATGTACCTTGCGATGATGATTCTGGTGGGAATATGGCAGCATATGTTTCTGGCTGACTGGCCTTTTCAGAAAATCGGCCAGCCCATGCGGGGAATTATTATGACCATTGCAAATGTGGTCCTGGTCTGGTTCGTGATAGATGTCATCTTTTACCGAGTCCTCGGTATAGGACTGAATTTCTTAAACTATTATGGTATTGCGGCTGCAGGAGGAAAACCGATATACGCGCAGATTGGCGTAGTCTGTTTTGTCTTGATAGGTTTTTACACCTATCCGGTTTCGACAATTTTCTTTGGTAAGTGGCCTGTTCAGCCAAGTAACATTCCGCAACCTGCAGCCGGGTTTGCAGAATTTGCCTGGGGATCTCTCATAACATTATTTGCCTATGTCATACTGATCGTGCCGTTTTTTGGGGTACTTTTCAAAGTCCCCGTAGTCGACCCGCCTGTGATCGCCGCACTCAACCCGTCCTGGTGGGCAGGTATTGGCGGAACCGGTCATGTACACTGGGTTTTTGGTTGGTGGGAATGGGCAATTATTGTTCTGTTTATGACGGCTAATGTCTGGCGGATGAAGCCCTGGAGTCTCATCAAGCTTCCCCAACCGTGGAAAGGTCTTATCTCTGTAATTCTTTCATTTATTCTTGCCTATATTTTAGCCCTCATTTGTAGAGCGATTATACCCATGTGGGTACCTGCAGAAACGTTTCATCTTCTTGAAGAAGAAAAAGGACTTGCCGAAGTTCAGCGATTTCTTTGGCTCCACTCAGCAGAAATTGCCGGCTTTACCCTGATTCCGTTTTTGATATGGCATCATTATTTTGATGACATCGCTTTTGGCCTGGACAAAGATGCTTGGTCGGCATTTTTTGTGAGAACTGTCGGCGTGTTATTATTGGCTGCTGGAAGCTACTGGGTGTTTTATTACGCAAATTTTGGTCACTGGGGATTGGGAAATCATCATATGGACGAACTCGCCCACAGGTTCCCCCACGGGGAGTCACTTGTCTGGAATTTCTGGTGGATAATCCCTCTGCTGTGGAATGAGTGGTTCTTCCATAAATGGCCGTTTTATGTCCATGAAGATTAATCTGACCTGTAGTTGATTGTGTAAGTACTGGTGGTGGCTGCTTTTCAGGCAGCCGACCACCAGTACCTTTTAAGACAGCCTCCGTACTCACGGACGTTTTTGCCAACCTGCCTGAAAGGAGCGATTGAATGTATCCAGCAAGTGTAAATAAAAGCATCCTGACACCCGTTGAATTCCTGACTAGAAGTACCCTTGTCTACCCGGATAAGGTCGCCATTATCCACGGTGAAAAACGGTATACGTACCAACAATTTTCTGACAGAATTTATCGTCTGGCCACTGCTTTGCAAAAAAAAGGTATCGGCAAGAACGATAAGGTCGCTTTTGTCTGTCCGAATATCCCGGCAATGCTCGAAGCACATTACGCGGTGCCTCTTCTCGGTGCAGTCCTCGTCAGTGTCAATATTCGTCTTTCCTCCGGCGAGGTCTCCTATATCGTTGATCACTCGGATGCAAAAGTGGTTGTCGTTGACAGTGAATTTGCCCACCTGGTCCAGCCGGGCGATTTACCAAAAGTCAAAACCTACGTTACTGTCTGCGATGTAAATGACACCATTACTCTTGATGGACTTGAGTATGAGGCTTTTCTGGCAACCGGCTCCCCCGAGCCGGTGCCGGCTGATATCGATTCTGAAGATCAGCTGCTGGCCCTCAATTATACCAGCGGTACGACTGGCCGTCCCAAAGGAGTCATGTACACGCATCGGGGTGCATATCTGAATGCCATTGGCGAGGTCTTGGAAGCCGGTTTGACAGCGGCGTCGGCGTATCTCTGGACCCTGCCCATGTTCCATTGCAACGGCTGGTGTTTCACCTGGGGCGTCACTGCTGTAGGCGCGACCCATGTCTGCCTCCGGGCGGTGGTTGCAGCTGACATTTACCGTTTGATCGAAAAAGAAAATGTTACCCACCTCTGCGCAGCGCCGACGATACTCATTACCATGTCCACCTGGCCGGGAGCATCGGACGTGAAAATGACCCGTAAGCTGGAGATTATGACTGCCGGGGCGCCACCGCCACCGGCAGTCATCCAGAATATGGAAGCTATCGGTGCCCATATTACCCATACCTACGGCCTGACTGAGGTGTACGGTCCCCACAGCGTCTGTGCCTGGCAACCATCATGGGAAAATCTTTCTGCCGAACAAATGGCAGTTGTCAAATCCCGTCAGGGTGTCCCCTATGTTTTGACCCATTTTATGGATGTGGTCGATCCGGTTACCATGGTTCCGGTGCCAAGAGACGGCAAGACCATAGGAGAAATTGTCATGCGCGGCAATAATGTCATGGCCGGGTACTATAAAGATCCTGAAGGGACCGAAGAGGCCTTCGCCGGGGGCTGGTTCCACAGCGGGGATCTTGGCGTCATGCATCCGGACGGCTATGCCCAGATTATGGACCGAAAAAAAGATATCATCATCAGCGGTGGCGAAAATATATCCACGGTTGAAGTGGAAAGTGTTATCTACAGCCATCCTGATGTCCAGGAAGTGGCGGTCATTCCCGTCCCCGACGACAAATGGGGCGAGGTGCCCAAGGCTTTTATTGTGCTCAAAGCCGGCAGAAATCCGTCAGCTGAGGATATCATTAACTACACCAAAGAACATCTGGCCCGTTTTAAGGCCCCCAAATATATAGAATTCAGTGAGCTGCCTAAAACCGCTACCGGTAAAATCCAAAAGTTCAAACTGAGAGAAAAGGAGTGGAAGGGGAGGAAACGAATCGGCTAAGCTGGGTTGATTTAGGGAAAAAGCATCCGGACACTGCTGTATCTCTCCTGCCGGGTGCTTTTTTGCCAGTCATTTTAACTTCCAGTTGATCAGCTGATAATCAAAACAATCGGGACAGCATCCATGTGAAAGATCGGTACCACTTTTGCGGTGGAGATACTCTTCTATTTGAACCCATTGCCCCGTCCCCGGTTCTTTGCCGTTATCGTCTCTGATTTTTTTGCAATACATACAGATTGGCAGGACTTTCTCGTAGATTTTTACTTTCCTCAGTGCGTCCTGCTTGTCAAAAAAATGTACCATTTTGCAAATGAGTTGCTCGACATCGCACGGTTTGAGGATAAAATCATCGGCGCCTGAACGAAGTGCATCAATCGCCAGGTCCATATTGCCGTGGCCGGTGAGAATAAAGACCCCGATTTCAGCATTCAACTTCTTGATCTCTTGCAACAGCTCCAGCCCGCTCATTCCAGGCATTACCAAATCGGTTATAACCAGATCGAAGAACGTTTTGTCCTGAAATTCTGTTAAGGCGGCTTCCCCGCTCAATGCTGACTGGACTTGAAAAGAATTTTTCTCCAGATAGTTGCCCAGTGATTTTAAAATAGGTTGTTCGTCATCCACCAGCAGGACTGATTTATCGCACATTTCTTGATTCCTTCAGTACAAAAAATGAAGCAGTATAACCCAAGTTAGGGCCGGAGTTGCTCTCACCTGTTCAGATAAGACAGTCGTCCCGCCAACAACAGTACATTTGGTCGCAGAACTTGCCGTTCATCTGGAAACATGGCTGATTACCTTCCTCGGTTTGGATTGTTCTGATCAGCTCCGCTTTTTTGAATTTTTTTGGTTTGATACCCAGCTGCTTTGCTTTTTCCTGCACTTCGATCAATTTCATGGTGTGTTCCTTTGTATATTTTCCTAATGTTTATGCTGATAGCAATACCGCGAGGCTTCCTTAGATGGCTCTTTTCTCCAGCAGATATTTCACAAAACTTCGTTTGGCATTCTGGTAATCGCTGGGGCTGTAATGATCAACATTCTCTTTTATGGCGAACAATTTTTGATAATACGCCACGAGATTCTGCAGCCCGTTTTCACTCTTCAGGTCCCTGTCATTTGCGCCGGGATTCGGGGTTTTGTCCGCAATATTTTGCATTGAAACCTCCCTGATCGTCCAATTTTTCGATTTACCTGCTCATGCCTGGGGTTTTCTCTAGAACATGCAGAACAGACGCTGATGCACTTGCCGTTATATCGATAAGCGCATCAGCGACTGCGTTGTTAAAGCTTTATTACCTTATCTGCAGCCGGACCTTTCTGGCCCTGGACAATATCAAAACTGACGCGTTCCCCTTCGGTGAGAGATTTGAAGCCAACAGCCTGAATTGCCGAATGGTGTACGAAAATATCGTTGCCGCCATCCTGTTCGATAAAGCCATAGCCTTTTGCATCGTTAAACCACTTTACTTTTCCCTCTGGCATGTTTCCTACTCCTGTTAAATGAATAAAGATTACTCTTTCCTGCCACTTTCGAGCAGTATTTTCCGCTCAAATTCTTTCGCCCTGGTTACGTGATCTTCGCTTGCTTCCAGTAGACTTACTTTTTTTTACGACGCAGGTTTGTACGGGTTGCAGGTAAGGGCTGGGCAGGGAGCCTTCTTGATGACCTGCTCGGCTACGCTGCCAAGCCACATTTTGCTCAGTCCTTTACGACCATGGGTGCCAATAATGATCAGGTCTCCCTTCTGGTCTTCTGTATAATCGATTATGGACTCGACGATATCCCCCCGGATAACTTTTCCCTTAAGCCCGGGAATCGTGCTTCGATTCTTGTCAATAAGCTCTTGCATCATCTTTTCGGCAAGTTCGGTCATCTCCTCACCTAATGATCCAAGAGAGGGGTATTCATAGCCGGCATAGGTCTGGACTGGTTCCACTGCATGGATTAAATACAGCCTCGCATCGAATTTTTTGGCAATGTACCCCGCATATTCTACGATCTGGTCTGTATGCTCGAGAAAATCAATTGGCACGATAATTTTGTGAATTTCTTTCATTGTTACCCTCTTTTGCCTATTTGGTTGTCAATTGCGATAATCGAGCGTGTCGGTACCGTTGGGGAAATCCGGCAGCATCCATTCCCTGGTCAGCGGGAGGTCATTTCTAACTCCGGCGGAAAATAACAGCTGGAATAGATGCATACTGCCTTGCAGGAACGAAACAGAGCAGCCGGTGAGGTAAAAACGCCACATTCGAATAAAGCGGTCATCAAACATGGAATGGATACGTCTTTCATTTTGTGTAAAACGCTCGCCCCACTTATCAAGCGTCTTGCTGTAATGCATTCGCAAGTTTTCACAGTCGATGAAGTTCAACCCCATCTTGGTGGCATGGTTTAGAATTGAACCAAGATCTGGAAGGTGGCATCCCGGGAAGATATATTTTTTGATCCAACTATTGGTTGGCTCATCAATGGTTTTACCGATGGTATGCAGGAGAAGGAGTCCGCCTGGTCGCAGTACTTTTCGGGTATTGACCAGGAACTGTTTCATATTGCCCTTACCCACATGTTCGAACATGCCGATCGAGACAATTTTGTCAAAAGTTTCCTTTAGTTGCGAAAGTTCACGGTAATCCAGGTATTCCAGTCGGACACAATCCTGCAGCCCCTCCTGTCTGATCTGCTGCCTGCCGTATTCTAACTGTTCCTTGGAGAGGGTTATGCCGAACCCCTGCACGCCATACTTCTTCGCTGCTTTGATAAGCAGACTTCCCCAGCCGCAGCCGATATCAAGTAGATGCTCGTTTGGCTGAAGCTGCAGTTTACGGCAGCACAGGTCAATTTTTTGCGTCTGCGCCTGTTCCAGGGAATCCTGGTCGTTTTTAAAATATGCACAGGAGTAGATCATTTTGAGATCGAGCCACAAACGATAAAAATCGTTGCCGAGATCATAATGGTGGGAGATGTTTTGCTTGTCGGCTCGTCTGCTGTTTCTCTGCAGGATGTTCAGCTTGAAAATATTGAACAGGGAGTGACTGGTTGTTGCCTGGAGTTTCTCCGACGATAAGCCGACCCTGACAGCCTCCCTGAGATCGCCTTCGACCTCGATATCGCCGTTCATATATCCTTCACCGAATCCGAGTGGCATATCTATGAGCAATTTATTTAAGGCCTCTTTGCTCTTAAAATGCAGTGTGAAAGCATTGCCGGTACCAAATTGACGTACATTGTCGTCCCAGAATCTGACTGTGAAATTGGCGTCATCAAGCTGTTCCAGAACGTCGCAAAAAAATGATTGAAGAGATTGTTTTCCCATGGAAGGCATGGCATTTCCTTATCATTTTTAAAAAATAGTCGAGTTTTTCCGTCCTAACCCGCCTGGTTCAGGCTGATCGGATAAAACAACCTCCTGATGGCTTCTATCAGTCTCGATGTGTTTTCCTTCATGCACATGTACAATGAGGATGGACAGGAAAAGTCTCCGGGGCTCTGCCAGGCAATCCCTGTCCGTCTCCCCCCTCTGGTCACGCTGCTATTTTATTTCAATCTGGGCAACTTTTTTCTTGGCGGCCTTGGACTTGGGCAGTTTGAGAGTCAAAACACCATCCTTGAAACCTGCTTCAATTCCATCTTTTTCAACGTCAACGGGCAAGCGTACGGCACGGTAAAAGGAACCGCTGCGCCGTTCGATGGTATGATACTGCTTGTCTTTCGTCTCTTTTTCCTCTTTTTTTTCACCTTTAATGGTCAGCAGATCGCCGTCAAGGGCGACATGGATATCCTTTTTTTCCATGCCCGGCAGATCGGCTACTACTTCCATGCCATTTTCAGTTTCGCTCACATCAAGACGTGGGCTCCAGCCTATATCCATATCATCCTGCAGGTCATGAAAGGGAAAACCGAACCACATTTTCTTGACCATATCATCCATATCCGAAAAAACATTCGGTGCCGAACTGCGCTTTTTAAATGGTAATAAATCAAACATGTTGTGTCCTCCTCTTGAGAAATTGTGCAGTTTGTATGAAAAACACTCCGCCAATAGACCTCGAGCATCTATTTTTCAAGTATCATACGACGCTTTGAGGTAACGTTCGTAGGAATCCTGATCATTTACCGGTGGTACCCGGTTGAAGAGAATTTTCAACCGGTTCTGCTGTACACTGTCAAGATCGACAAATTCAACGCTGTATCGCCAGGTCGGTTTCTTGCTTTTCGGATCTGCGACTAAATTTTTCGATTTAATACTTCCCTTGATTTCATTTATCAGAAATTCAAAGTTGGTCAGGTTGTCAAAGATGAGAATATCCATCTGCAATGCACTCTCTGTGACATCCGTTTCATCGGCGCAAAAAAATGAAACTCCGCCTTGTGCTATGTCGTAAATTTTGGTTACGACAGGCTTTATAAAATTTGTCAGAGCCACGATACCATTGGCCCTGGTCCTGTTTGATTTTCGTCTGCTGTGGTGTCTATCCAGCAGAGTGCCGGGCGTGTAGGTATATTCCCGGTCAAATTCGTGTTTACCGGATGGCTCCATGCTTTGCCGGTTGTTTGCAGTCAGTAAATCCTCGCCGGTTTTTTGGGGCAGTATGGGTGTCGTTGCCAGTGGTTGCAATGTACTTCTCCGACTTTTCTTTTTCGTCAATATGTTATCCTCGCCTGGAAGAAGAGGCCTGTTCTCTGCAAGCTCCGTCACAATTGGATTGAGCGTTTTCATGCAGCAGGTTAAAGTTGCTCTGTATGTCTCTTGTTTCGCAGCAGTGGAAAACCTTTGCGTTCTGGATGAAAGTATGCCGCAGGGGAAGGGCGAGGGCAATACGGCAGATTACCGGAAAAGTCCGGTAATAAAATACCGCATTAAATCCTGGAAGTAAGGAATTTCTTGAGATTTATTTTCTTGTTTTTTAACCGGAGTTTTTCCCGGATATTTTCTCGATACGATTCTATCGTACTGATGGAAAGGCCCAGGAGATCGGCTATCTCCTTGGTACTTTTATTCTGTCTGATATAGTTGATTATCTGTAATTCCCGGGGGGCCAGTTTGGCCTGGATGAGGATACCGTCATGCGGTTGTTCGGTGAAAATATCAAGAAGATTCGCCTGGGCGGTTGCCATATACCCCCTGGCCGAACCGCTCACTTTGCTCTGCGCTTTTTTTAATAGCGGAAGGACCGTCTCTATCATTTTTGCCGCGATTTCCTGCCTGATATCACGAAGCTCCCTTTCTCTTCTTTTCATTACGACGCTAAGAGTGGTGTTGGTATCCTGGAGTTCCTGGTTTTTGTCCTGTAATTCTTGTTCTCTTTTCAATAAGGTCGTTAAAACGGTCTGCAGTTCATCGACGGAATGAGTCAACTCCGCCGTTCTTGCTTGTACCTGCTGCTCCAGATTGGCCTGTGTCTGCTGCAGCTGCAGTTCGATTTTTTTTCGAGTGGTTATTTCATTTTTCAGCTGGTCATTCTGCTCGCGCAGTCTGGCCACCATGTCCTGTTTTTCAAAGCTTCGGTTGGCTTTGTTGAGTAATTCTTCAATATCGCACGGTTTCTGCAGGTAATCGTCAGCCCCCAGCTTCAGTGTTTCAACCGCTGAACGGACATCTCCATAACCGGTCAGGACGATAACGCCGATGTCGGGATGGAGAGTTTTTGCATGTTTCAATACCGCCAGGCCGTCCACCCTGGGCATAATCAGATCGGTTATCACCAGGTTATAGTAGTTAGCCCGAAGGAGATCTATGGCTCTTTGGCCATTTGCCGCGGTCGTTACGCTAAAGTTATTTTTTTTGAGAATCCAACCGATCGAGGTAAGAATGGTATCTTCATCATCGACCAGCAGTATCGATTTATTGCTCATTTATTACACTCTCAATGGGCAGAAAAACAGAAAAGATGGAGCCCTTGCCGGGATCGCTGTGCACCTCAATTTGGCCGCCATGCTTTTTGACAATGCCGTAACTCACTGAGAGACCAAGACCAGTACCTTTCAATTCCGGTTTCGTTGTGAAAAATGGTTCAAAGAGACGTTTCATATTGGCAGAACTGATGCCTTCCCCATTATCCTCTACATGGACTACAATATTTTTCTCGCCAGCTGTTTCTGTGCTGACAGTTATTATACCGCGACCGGCACATGCATCCGCAGCGTTGTTGAGGAGGTTGAGAAATACCTGCTTCAGTTGATCGGCTACCGCTGTAATGTGGGGAAGATTGGCGTCATATTTTCTGACAATGGTGATTCTCCGGATGTGAAAGTCTTTTTTGCAGAGCAGCAGTAGCGCATCAATTGTTGAGTGCAGGTCAACCGGACCAATTTTGCCAGAAGTTGGACGGAAGAAATCCTGCAGATCAGCGATCAGATTCTTCATTCGGTTGCATTCCTGGAGAGCAAGAGCGACCAGTTCCTGTTCATTTTTATCAAGGGTTGCATATCGCCCTAACCCTTTGATAATCGTCATGACACTCTGCAGAGGGTTATTAAATTCATGGGCGATAGAAGCGGAAAGATTGCCCACTGCACTCAGTTTTTCCGAATGGAGCAACTGGGCGTGCGACTGTCGCAGTTCAAGTGTGCGTTCCATAACTCTTTGTTCTAACTCGTCATAAGCTTTTTTCAGGGCTTCTTTGTCTTTTTGTTTCTCGGTAATATCGAAGAGGTAGTGCAGATAGAGCTCCTCATCAACTGGAATCCAGAAAGCGTCCCAATATCTGCCTTGGGCCCAGAATTGTCCATTCTGGGCATGGTTTTCCGACCAGCTCTTCGGTGCTAGGCACCAGGGGCAGGGAGCATCTCTCTGCAGCCAGCCCGTATAACAGTGATGGCCCGGGACTGCACCTACCGCAGCGGCAGCCTTGTTCGAAGCGATAATCAGCCGGGTGTTGTATGTCAGCAGCATGGCAATGCAGGGAAGAGCGTCGAGAAAGAGCTGGCGCAGTCGGCTCTCTTTCTGTAATTTTCCCTCGGCTTCTTTCAGTTGGGTGATATCCCGGCCAACCGCCTGATATTCAGTCAGTTTGCCCTGTTGATCGAATAACCCCCTGCCGCACCACTGCTGCCAGTGCATCTTTCCATCCGGCAGATAGACCCGGTGCTCGATGGTTTTTTCCGGGTGATCAGGAGTGAGTGTCTTAAAATGATCCTGCACCAGAGGCAGGTCGTCTGCATGGATATTCGGCAGGAAATTGGTGCCGAGTATGTCCTTGTAGTCGACCTCGAAATATCGACAGTAGGCATCGTTGACAAAGGTCATCAGTCCTTCGGGGTCGAAGCGGCAGATCAGCTCCGTCTGATCCATGACAATCGCACGGTATCTGTCTTTCATCTGGAGCAGCGCGGCCAGTTCGGCTTCCTTGCGGATGGTGACATTGTATACAGACATGCGCAGCTGTCCGGGAGGGTCAC
>JBBRDD010000135.1:0-12950 GCA_038204235.1 Desulfobulbales bacterium | reverse complement strand
GTTGATGCAAGCCTTAATGAGACCTCAAGAGCTCTGGCCAATCAGGTGCGAGTAGACACATTCATGACCCGATCTCCCATCACCCTGGCCCCCTCTGATACCCTCGAAAAAGTGGCAGCAATCATGCGCAAGCATAAGATCGGCGGTATTCCTGTTATTGAAGAAAATATCCTGGTGGGAATCATTACAGAATCGGATATCTTCGACGCCTTTGTGGAGGTCCTTGGGGGTGGGAACAAAGGCTCCCGAATCGAGTTATCGATAAGCCATGACAACGCTTCAATCTATAAGGTGTTTGAGGTACTTGCCACATACGACACCCGGATAAATAATATTGCCATTTGCAACAACCACAGCCCGAAGACCAAAGCAATAACGCTCCGTATAGAGAGTGAACAGACCCAGGAAATCGTTGATGAATTGTGGGAAATAGGTTGTAAAATAAGCAGCATCATACATGAAGACCAATAACGCTCACCCCCCTAAGAACAACACATATTTCCAAGAGGTTTGAGGATTAAATAGATCCGTCCCCATTTTCTCTCACGGACACGAAAAGGAAGTATGATAACTCTTTAATTTTTAGAATTGAGTTGTCCACATGCTGCTAATACATCATCGCCTTTAGCACTTCTTATTAAGGTCGGAATTTTAAAAGTATCTAAAACTTCTTTAAACTTTTCAATTTTATCCAAATCAGGACGTTTGTAATGTGATCCCGGGAAGGAGTTAAAAGGAATTAAGTTTATATAGGCACTTTTCTCAGCCAGTATCGTGCCCAATTTTTTAGCATCGTCTGGAGAATCATTAAAATCTTTTATCAGAAGATATTCATAAGTAATAAATTGTTTTTTACTTAAAGGTATTTTGTCAATACATGTCAACACTTCCTCAAACGGATATATTTTATTTATTGGGATAAGTTCATTTCTCTTTTCTTCAAAGGGTGAATGAAGTGATAACGCAAGGTTCACTCCGGGAATTTCCTGGCTCCATCTTTTAAGCCCAGGAATATAACCAGCCGTTGAAATAGTAATTTTTTGAACGCCAATTGAAGTTCCGTGTTTTGATAAAAATATCTCGCACGCTTTTTTGACGGCATCAAAATTATGCAGCGGTTCGCCTTGTCCCATAAAAACAATATTTAAAATTCTCTCTTCGCCAGGCCTGTTTTTGGCTAACCAACGCCAAGCCCCTAAAAACTGGCCAACAATTTCACTCGTCGTTAAATTTCTTGTAAGTCCCTGTCTTCCGGTAGAACAAAAAGAACAATTCATTGCACAGCCAACCTGTGATGAAAGGCAAATAGAATATTTATTATGAAACGGAAGAAGGACGGTTTCAATATTGTGATTGTCGTTAAGCTTAAAAAGAAATTTTACTGTTCGATCGTCTGATTCATGAACCGTATCGATTTCGGGTAGAGAAAAGTCGAAATTATTTTGAAAAAAGGCCAATGAAGTTTTTGAGATTTTCTCATAGCATTGAGCAGTTTGTTTTTTCTTATAATGCCAATTAAAAAGAATGGCCGCTGCTGATTGGTTTAAGTCATTCTGACTTAGAACCATTTCTAAATCAGAATGACTTAGATCATAAAATGATTTTTTCAAAAAATGTCTCTTGTTAATAGCAATATTTTACCAATATCCGATAGTTTGAAATATTGGTAATGGAAAATCAAAACAAACCCTACCGGCGACTCACGCAAGAACCAGGATACCAGATTTCCGGGCTCCAATCCACTATCAAGATCCAATATAGCTGTAGGAACTTCGAGATCTGAGCTGGCAGTGTTTTCCGAGTCAAACGCCCCACTTTTGATTATCAGATTGTTCAGGTTATGCTGTATCCAGTTTCACTTTTCCCGGTACATCTGACCAACAAGCAGACTCTGTTCCTTCTTATCTCATTGGTTTTTTGGAACAGTATCCTCTGCATTCATCGGTAATGACTATTGTACTTATTAAAAATAAGTTGGTAACTAGCGCTTAATTTAAGGATGTACTGATCTATTTATTCAATTTGTTATACCTTACGGAGGTGCATTGTGGCACGATTTTGGCTGACAAAGCTTGTCTTGCTGTTTGTTATGATATTCATGTTTCATCTGCCGGTTGACCTGCTTGCTGCGGTTGCGGACATGCCAAAAATGAATACCAAGAAGCTTCTTTCCATGCAGAAAAATCCTGACTGGAAAATCGTCGATTGCCGCATAACCGACGCATTTAACGGCTGGCAATTTGATGCTGTCAACCAGGGTGGACATATACCGGGAGCAACAGACTTTTCCGCCAACTGGCTGAAGGTAGATGGCAAGGACAAGGAACAAGCACTGCAAGAAGCTCTTGCCGTTAAAGGTATCACCAAAGAAAAGAATATTATTCTCTATGATGCCAATGGAAGGGATGCCGCCGAAGTAGCCGAGTACCTCAAAACTCAAAGCTTCAGCAACCTTTACTACTACAATATCAACCTCTGGCCTGGCGAGAAATCGCTCAACCGATACGAAAATTACCATCTGATTGTTCCTGCGCTGATTGTCCACGATATCATAGCAGGAAAAATTCCGGAGACCTTTCCTGCTGACAAGAAGATCAAAATTATCGAGGCAAGCTGGGGTGAGGAAAAAACCTCTTACGCCAAGGGGCATATTCCTACCTCTTTTCATATCAACACGGATAATATCGAACCACCCACCACCACCGAGCCTGTGATGTGGATGCTGGCTGACGATGACACCTTGGCTAAATTTGCCCTGAAATTCGGTTTTACCAGAGATGATGTGGTCATTGTCACCGGGGAGGAGCAGATGGCCGCCTATCGTATCGCCCTCGTTCTCCGCTACATCGGTGTGAAGGACGTACGTGTATTAAACGGTGGGACTCTGGCCTGGACGCTGGCGGGATTTCAACTGGAAAAAAAGAGTAATAAACCAACCCCGGCGGCAGATTTTGGTGGCCGGATACCGGGCAATCCATCTGTTATAGACACCATTGCGCAGATCAAGGCGGGGCTCACAACACCAGCAACATTCACTCTTGTTGATAATCGAACCTGGGATGAACATATTGGCAAAATATCAGGTTACAGCTACCACAACAAAAAGGGGCGCATCCCCGGTTCCATTTTTGGCTATGCAGGCAAGTCAGATGCCTATTCTCTTGATTATTTCCGCAATCCAGATAAAACCATGCGCAACGCCAGCGAAATCATGGCACTCTGGAACAAACAGGGTATTGACACCAGTAAACGCCTCGCCTTTATGTGTGGGAGCGGTTGGCGTGCGGCAGAGGTATACTACTATGCCGATGTGTACGGATTAAAAGATATCGGCGTCTACAGTGATGGCTGGATAGGCTGGAGCAACGCAGGCAACCTCGTCGAAACAGGCGAACCGAACAAGAAGTGAAACAAGAAAAAATAATTAATTTGGGGGTCACCTCTCTGCAGGTGACCCTTCTGGTTTTACTTTTCGTGCTGGAGTACCTGTCGAGCTATAAAGCCGGCCTGAGCCAGCATCTGTACTTCAAGAAAATCTATTATGTTGCCCATTATTACCAGGGCGCCCCACTCTTCCTGCACGGACTGCTGCTGCTCATTCTGACCGTTATCGCCGTGCAGGGATGCAGGCGACATGGGCAAAGGATCTTTCCGAACTTCTATAAATACCTCATCTTGCTCACCGCATTAGTAATCTGTTTTTTGTCGGCTCATACCCGCGGGTTGAACCTCTATGCCCACCTCCTGATGACCTTGCAACTCTGCATGGTGCTTGAAGTGGCTGGCCTCATGGTTAGCAAGCCTAACGCCTGAATCAGTCTTTTCCTGCACTTGTCGATCCATTTCCGGCCTTGCGTCAATATTCCGGTTATAGGAAAAAATCGACTGAAGTCATGCAGTTTTGCAATTTACGTTCATGACTTTTCTTTCACGTCTTTTTTCAGTATATATTCTCTATACTTCATCATAATGTAGCACTGACCATGGAAGGAATGGTACATGACAAAATGTATATTGGACAAAGAGAAAGACCCCCTCGGTACCATGCTGAGTGATTTTCTCGGTGGCGATTCAGAGGTTTTTCTCAATGTTTGGTCCTCGACGCTTGAAATGTCCACCATGCAGGGAACCACCATGTTCCGTGGATTCGAGGCAATGAACGACGTCGAAAAACATGCTCTCGCAACCTGCCGGGGACGGATTGTCGATGTCGGTGCAGGAGCTGGTTGCCACAGCCTTGCCTTGAAGTCGAGGGGCCTGGAGGTCGATGCCATTGATATCTCCCCCGGCTGTGTGGAGGTACTGCGCCGAAGAGGAGTCGAAAAGTCATATCACCGCAATATCATGGATCTCAGAAATTCTCGTTATGATACAGTTCTCATGCTCATCAACGGGATAGGAATATGCGGCTCTCTGGATGGCCTGAATCTCTTTATCCAACACCTGGACACCTTGCTTGCAACGAACGGACAGCTGCTTGCCGATTCAACCGATCTGACCGGAAAATTCCTGGAAAACGGCGAGGATATCTATGATGAGGAGGGAGGATATTGCGGAGAAACAGATTTTGTCATGATATACAAAGGGCTGCGGTCAGACCCTTTCAGCTGGCTTTATGTGGATTTCGAACTGTTACAGACCATCTGCGGCTTTCATGGATTCAGCTGCGACAAACTCATTGAATCGGAAGAAAAACACTTCCTGGCAAGGATATATCGCAGTAGCGAGGGTGGTTGAGGACAGTCAAAAAAGACAGGAAATATTCTGCAATTTTCTGCTATGCACTTACCAGGCTTTTTAGTCCACCAGTACCTCCCTGATTTTGATGGCAAGATCCTGCATGGTAAACGGCTTCTGGATGAAGTGTACCCCCTCATCCAGCACCCCGTGATGAGCAATAACGTTGGCCGTGTAGCCGGACATAAACAAGCGATTGAGATGAGGATACAGGGACAATAAATTCCTGGCCAATTCACGGCCGTTCATCTCCGGCATGACCACATCGGTCATGAGAAGATGAATTTCACCGGCATGCTCCCGAGCCAGACGGATGGCTTCGCCCGGTGAGATTGCGGGGAGGACAGCGTACCCCTGGCGTTTGAGCATCACCGTAGTCATCTCAAGGATCATAGGTTCATCTTCCACCAAGAGGATAGTCTCGTTTCCTGTCGCGGACGGTTTCACCGCCTCTGGTTGAGATGACTGCTCCCCCTTGCCCAGATAGCAGGGCAGGTACAGCTTAAAGGTCGTCCCAAGACCTGGCTCACTGTAGACATTGACGAAACCTTTGTTCTGTTTGACAATGCCGTAGACCGTTGCCAATCCCAGGCCGGTTCCCTTGCCCATCTCCTTAGTGGTGAAAAACGGTTCGAACAAATGCGAGAGAACCTCGCGGTCCATGCCGCGACCGTTGTCGCTCAACGCCAACAATACATACTCGCCTGGAATAACATCAGCATGCGCGCTGCAGTAGGCTTTATCAAAAAACACATTTTTCGTTTCGATGGTAACCTTACCTGTATCTCCGACGGCATCGCGGGCGTTGACACACAGGTTGGCAAGAATTTGGTCGATCTGGGTGGGATCCATTCTGATCGGCCCCAGGCTCCCGCCCGGCAGCCAGGCAAGATCGATGTTCTCGCCGATGAGGCGTCGCAGCATATTGAGCATGCTTGCCACGGTTTCATTGAGATCAAGCACCAATGGTGCTACTGTCTGCTTGCGGGCAAATGCCAGCAGTTGTCTGGTCAAGTCGGCTGAGCGCTGCGCAGCCTGCTGGATCCCTTGCAGCGCCGAATATATCGGCTGGCCTGCTTCCACTTGCTCAAGGACCAATTCCGAGTACCCCAGAATCACCCCCAACATATTATTGAAGTCATGGGCAATGCCACCGGCCAGCCTACCTACCGACTCCATCTTTTGAACCTGAGTCAATTGGGCCTGCAATTTCTCGGCTTCAGTTTCGGCCCGTTTGCGCTCCCTGATGTCAGTCCCAATGCCCATCAAATAGAGTTGCCCCTGTGCCTCAAATTTAATGCCAGTGAGGATGAAAGGTACAGATTCTCCGTCTTTCGTCAAAAGAGGAGCTTCAATCGAAGCACTGCCTTTGGTCATCGCATCTTCAATTGCGTTCAGTACCACCTCTTTGGATTCGGGTTGATGCCAATCCGTAACATGACGCCCCTCAATTTCACCAATCCCGTAGCCGAGGAGCGATTCGTGCTCTTTGTTCCAAAGAATCAATCGTAATTCTGGATAGCTGTAGAGGTAGAAGATGCCTGGCAGACTCTCGAGAACTGATTTCGAAAAGAGTTGTTCACGTCGCAACGCCTCCTCGGTCTGCTTGTGCTTTTCGATCTCGCGTGCAAGTTTTTCATTTGTCTGTTGCAGGGTATCGTTTGACTCAGAAAGCTGAGTCGTTCGTTCGGCAACCAGCTTTTCCAGGAACTGGTTTCTCTCCGTCAGTTCCTGCATCGGATAGATTTCACCCTCACGAACCAGGTGATAGGGAATGGAGATGCTACTGTGGGAGATTTTCCAGCCTGCAAATTCCAAACGAAAAATCAAGACCAGGCGTGCTGTCTCATTTGACAGGATATGGTCTTCGATTGGCAGATATATTTTAAAAAAGCCAGTTGCAACAGCGATCGTATCAGCCAGTGATTGTATGGCTAAATCCTTAAGTTCGATGCGGATCGGATCCTTGATCTGAGCGAAGTCCTGGCGGGTAATTGCAACCCACTCTTCTCTGTTTTTTACAAGAAAATCCCCACCTCCGGTAAAGCCTGAAAAATCTTCGCTGAAATGCGTGGTGAGACGGTCATCGCGAGATGAATACATTTGCAGATAGTCGTCAAACAATTGCCTGATTATTTGGTAGTCTTTGGGATCCATTGACCGAATCGTGTTTGTCTCTATGGGAGATTAGTAATTTATGTAAGCGGAAAAGTCAGTTGCCATCTTACAATACATGTCAGGAGATTACGTGTGAATTAGGACAGATAAAAAAATAACACCCTAAAATCAAGATAATTCTAATCAATCAGTGTGGGGTGAAGGGACTGCATCTTCGCCTTCATGGCTGGCCCCAATTGCTTGAATAACGCGGCATTGTAAGAATAGATATTTGTATCCATGACACCTTTTGTTATGGATGAATCATAGACATCGGGATAACCGGCAATGGTGGGATCCGCATTTTTATTATTAGGATTTAGATTGGTTTTGGCTATCTGCTGCGCCGCGACAGCATATTTGCGTGAGGTTGCCGCCGGCGTTCCTTCTCTAACTGCCGGGTCCACGTTGGTCGTCACGATGGAAACGGTATAATCGCTGTTGAGGTTGATCTCAAACAATCGTAACTGCTGTGGAAAATCATGCAGCGATGACGTTTCAACTTGCCAGAAGCCACGTTCCGGCTGGGAGGGATCATTGGAAATAAAAGCCTTCACGGTATTTACATGACGATGTCCGGCGATCCACATCAGAAGATTCGGATGGTTGTGCAGCTCAGCAAGCAAATTCGTTAGGGTTACCGCATTTGGCATAACGGAAGGAGGTGGAGAGCTATTATCAAACCATTCCATCCATGTCCCAGGTTGCTGGACGCCGATAGGGATGTGGGCTGCGATAATCATTAACTGCTCAGCGGCATCGCCGTCGGCAAGTTCCTTTTTCAACCAAGTCGAACGTGCCTGATCCAGAAAGCCATGCCCATGGATGCTGGTCGAGCCATCATCTTCCCTTTGGGTGTTGTCGAGCATAATAACCTTGAGCGGTATATTTGCTCTCGGCACAAAGCTGTAACAGGCAAAATCATTCCCCTGCTGGGGATCAACCAGGTTGAAACCGTGTCCTACGGGAAGAGTGGTGGTGGAAAAATATTCTTTGATCCACTCGGTTTTCAAAAGAGAGCGGCGATCCTGGTCGGCGACCACCTTTGGTGGGCTATTAAAGTTCTCAATGGGGCCATATTTGATGATCTCTCCGGTCGGAGTGGATCCATCGATTACGCCCATATCAGTATTTAGCTGTAAGATTTGGGCTATTTCCGTATATATTATTAGGATTGGCAAGGATGTTCGGTAAGGCGATAACTTCGTCACTGATGCAGGATTTCCGCAGGTCTCCTGCGTCCGGAGGGATTGACCCCAACCAAAAATGATCGTGATTTCCAACCGTTTGGTACCAGGGAATGGATTGATCGAGTCCCGCGGCTTTATACGGTTTCTGATAATCGATTCTGTCGGCTCCCACGTGTGCACCGGAACTTGGTGTGATAACATTGCCGTCCATAACATCGATATACCAGCGTAGTTCGTTGTACTGAGTACTGTTGCAGGTGTCGCCCAGCGACAGCCCGAAATCGATCGAAGTGTGTTGATGTAAGGCGTTTACCGTCTGAATAGCGGCGTCGAGAACATGGGTGGTGTAAAGCATAGTCGGTGAATAGACCGAGGTGGCTCCGGCCTCTAGGTTCATATGGTGCTCATTGCCAACGATATTGGCTGGTTGCATGTAGATCAGTTGGGATGGGGATTCCTTGTCGGTGATATGGATATCGGTAATGGTGAAAAATCGTGCAAGTTTTGCCGATTTGTTGGTAACCGGATAGACAAAGGTATCCGCCATGATATCGTTACGCTTCTCAGCCGCCAGTGGCCCGCCCGAACTCCAGACGCCATACCCGTATTGATCATAGAGCGAAATCTGCTGAAGATTCGGAGGGGTAATCGTCCCGGAAAATGATTGACTAAGTTTCACAGTATCCTGAAGCGTCGTTTTTGGGGTTCCGGAAGCTATTGGGTATCCTGCAACCTTCGGTTCGCTGCTCCCCCATGCAAACGGCAATGGACCAGCGCAAAGATATGCAGTCATACCAGCAGATATTTTCATGAATTCTCGCCTTGTTAACTCATTGTAAATCCCCATCAATCTCTCCAAAAAATTATAGAATTATGCTTTCTACTGCTGTGCTTCTGTTTTTAACACATCTTTTCGGTCCCCAAAGTGGCCTGCACATTGAAGAGAAAAGCTCCTGGTATTGCTACCTTTTTTGAGTCGGCTGGAATCAAAACCTATAGCTCAGCAGGAACTGCGCGTAATCAGTTCCATACGGCTCTTATGAGATTCATTTAAGGAGGCTCATGGAAACCTCCACTTCTAATATTGGGAGTAGATAAAGGACAACAGGGACAGAACAAAGTGCGATATGTCATGAGCAGCTTGCTCTTAATTATGGACCTTATGGCAGGGTAATGTCAATAGACAGGGTTGAAAAAATAGTCTGCAAAGGCAGGCCCAAAGGAATGAACACTAAGGAATTGTGCGAATCATCGGAAGACCGTGCTTACCAGGTAAACGGTGTACCCGATGTAGCAGATCAATAGGACTCCCCCCTCAACACGGTTGATACGGCCAGGCCCCTTGAATCCGTAACAGATGGCGAATAGCGAAACGGTTAACACAAACATGACCAGGATGTCCCTGGAAAAGACTTCAGGCCCCACAACCATTGGATGAATCGTCCCGGCGAGTCCCACCACGGCCAGGGTGTTGAAAAGGTTGGAACCCAGAATATTTCCCAGAGCAATGTCATGCTCACCTTTGCGGGTGGCAATGATAGACGAAGCCAGTTCTGGCAATGACGTGCCGACCGCAACAATGGTCAGGCCGATGATTAAATCACTAGCACCAAGGCCATGAGCGATCTCAATTGCACCCCAGACGAGGATGCGGGAGCTGACAATCAACAAGACCAGACCGACGACAAGCCAGAGAACCGCCCGGGGCAGTGGAATGGCGTGGACCTCCAGTTCCTGTTCCATCTCTCTGCCTAGTGTATCGTCTTTCTTTCGCAGGCCCTGCCAGACGGTCCACGTCATTAATCCTACGAATACACCGAGCAGTACAAAGGCATCGAAACGAGTAATTTCTCCATCCCAGAGCTGCCAGGCGGCCAAGATCGAAATGGCGGTGAGGATAGGCAGCTCCTTGCGCAACACCTGCGAATGTACGGTTATGGGGTTGATCAGGGCAGTAAGACCAAGGATCAAGGCGATGTTAGTAATGTTTGAGCCGTAGGCGTTACCAAGTGCTATTCCTGGATTTCCCTGGAATGCAGAAATAGCCGAAACCACCATTTCTGGCATGGATGTGCCAAACCCGACGATCACCATGCCGATTAGCAGTGGCGGCATGCCGAAATGTCGCGCAGTAGTGGCTGAGCCCTCTACAAAACGGTCGGCGCTCCAGACGAGGAGCGCCAAGCCTGAAATCAAAGCAAGAATGGGTAAAGTCAAAGCTTTTTGTTTCCTTTATTGCAGTTTTCGCAATTAATCTGCTGACTTTCAGAGGTCTAAAAATAGCCAGTCCGGTTTTTTCTCACTCTCCTAAAGGAGCCCATTTACTCGTGCAGATGCGGACCCGGGTCCTCAACGGTGAATCAGAGCACACGTTTCGGGATCGGCATCCTGGTTTTCGGGTCGAGGGCGATGAAATTTGCCTGCTCTCTTTGTTGGAGTGGCGTAACTTTCACAAAGACAAGGTCCCCTTGGAAGTTTTGGCTGTCCCTGTGTTTCACCTGGTGTTTTTTTCGGGTAAACCAAAAGAGGGAAGCCAAAATTGCTGAACATAAAAACATTGATATCTCCACGATTATACCTTTTGTTAGTTGAATTTATTTAAAAGAAAAGTCCGGCCATGCAGAAATATTTCGACAGCATACATGGCAGGACCTTTGGGAACGAAATATATGTAAAGTTGTCAACCAATGACCATGCTGTCCTGACCATGACAGGCAACAAAAAATTCAAGTTGGAAGGAAAATTTCACCTTACTTTTCTGTTCTTCCACCGCCTTAATTTCCAGTGTCATATCTTCTAGAAAACCAACGTCAAAAGATCCAGTTCCTTGTTTCAAGGTCAAATTTCCATGCTCAACTTTATCCGCGATCTGGCGGAGGATAGCGGCAATTGCATTCTTTTGTTTGTGCTCTTTATTTTTTAATAAAACTACTTCACGTCCCATGTTATGTTCTGGCCTTAAAGTTGAGACTCATGTCGGTAATTTTCAAACCTGAGAGCTTCGTCTTCAGCTTTTGTCCTTCGTCTATTCATCCGGATCGGAGTATCACGGCGTCGATCCAGGCTGCGACTGACTGCTCTTTCTGCACGGGACAGACAGTGGCTGAGGACAGAAAGAACCTTTTCGCCTTCACCTTGGACTACAACTTCATCGGCTGATGCCAATTTCACTGACACAATACATCGTGTGTCTTCTCCACCTTTAGGGCCATTTGTATCAGTTATACGGATTGTAATGGCCTGGATAGATGTAGCAAACCGGCTCAGGGCCAATCGTACTCGTCGAGCCATCTTGCGAGAAATTTTATTGTCTGAACAACCCTTTTGCATCGTGATATCGATCTTCATGTAAACTCCTGGATGAAATGATAATGCAATTATACTAGTGAACGACTCCTTGCTCTTTTTTCCTCTCCTGCCGCCTTTTCAGTATCCTTTTGTTAAGACGTATTACTTTTAAATTCTTCCACAAAACATACTCACGAGAAACGATTAGAACAATTAGATAATTAAAGGCATATGATTCGAATAAAACGAACATTGATTTTTTTTCAGATGATAGCCAATGGCATAAGACTATGGCTGCCTGTTGCGAGGTGGACGACTGAGTTGATTTATGTTTTTGTGGTCAGAACTTACGTTGGGTATTTTTATACAAAGGGGTAATTAAAACAGAGACGTGCATCGGCAAAGGCAAGTGCCACAGCACCATTGAGATATTTCCATTCAACCACGAGAGGCGGCTAAATGATTGCGTGAGCGGCAGTTTTGAGCAGATCGAGAAGATCAAAGACCCTTGCCAGATATTTTCCTCTAAGTTTCAAATCTGAATCTCCTTTATCCATAAGAGTATTTTCCAGGCTGTCGATCAGCCGGTTGAGCCGTTTCTCATGTATTCCCAATCGAGCTTGAATAGGGTCGGTGAGTATACCTGAAAAGGCAGAGAAAATAGCCATAGTCGCCAGCACTGCACTGGTGGATGCCACCGCCAATCCCATTGAGGCCGAGGCCGGAAATATCCCATAATATAATCCTCCCAGAGCAGGGCCCATAAAAAAACCGGAGATGGCACTCTGCTGGGCAATGGTCGCAGCCAGAACCGAACCGAAACTGATACCTCCGGGTGTCATTTTCCCCATGCCTGCGCCTGTGGCAAGGGTAATAATATTCCCGGCGAGCTCGGATACAGCGTTTCGACTCAGGGAGTATTCCTTGAGTCGTTTTTCCAGAGATGCCCTGAATCCCTCCTGTTGCGATTGGCTCATTATCAGGGCGAGTTGATCCTCGAAAAGACTCTTTACCTCCGGTTGGTCCAGGATTTCTGCAAGCAGTGCGTCGGTAACGTTTCCCCCCCGGCCTTTCCCATTGGGCAGTTCCAGTAGCTGAGTAAATATAAGGAAGTTAATTTCCTCCTGGACCGATGTTTTCAATCCAGCCGGTACTTTTTGCATCAGTTTATCGATCTTTTTGAATCCGACCTTTTTCAACAGTAAAGATGTTACCTGGATTGCCATGTAGGGCAGTGCCCAAGCTATATTCAGAGGAGCCTTGATAAGATCTTTGCCAAATGCCTTTCTGTTTATTTTTACCGCCCCGGAAAATGAAAAATAGGTTTGCACGAATTCCGGGATCTTCTTCCTCCTGGAATCGATATAATTTCGGACTGCCCTGTTAAATGCTAATTCGACAGCGGCTTGTGTGTCATTTTTTATCAATATTTCCATATAATTATATCAAAATCAGGATATCAGTTTGCCAGTTTTGGCTATTTTTGCTTTGCACCTTATTGCACGAACGGTTCGCGTTCCCCCTGGTAGACCGGGAATTTCTGCTCATCGTTATGCCAAGCGGATCTGTAATGGCAGG
>JBBRDD010000134.1:0-13014 GCA_038204235.1 Desulfobulbales bacterium | reverse complement strand
AATTTGAAAAATTATTGTATCTCAGGGAGAGTGCGAACAAAAAAACGCCTCCGGGCAGGAGACGGCTGTATACGTCACACTGTTCCCTCCTCCGGCATTATCCGGATCAGGTTAAGCGGTCGGGTTAATTATGTAACCCCTCTCAGCCCGGTTGCACCGAGCCCCCGCATTACCGTGCACAAGATAGGTGATGTTATGCCGGTTTGCAACCTTTCTCCAAGAGGACCACGGTTTCGATGTGGTGGGTCTGGGGGAACATATCGACCGGCTGGATTTTGCTGATAGTGAACCCAGCGCAGCTCAGATCTGTGAGGTCGCGGCACAAGGTGGACGGATCACAGGAAATATAGATCAGGCGTTTTGTCGTAATTGTTGCCAGCTGATGAGCCAGGCCCGGTGCTCCCTGTCTGGGCGGATCTATGACCACGCAATCAAAATGGTGGGCTTTTTCTGCAAGTTCCATGCAGGCAGTGTGTACTGAACTTTTCAGGAAACGGGTATTGGTCAGCCCGGCATTTGCCGCATTGATTTTAGCGCTGCGGATGGCGGAACCCTGGCCTTCGATGCCGAAAACCTCTTTTGCTTTTATGGCCAGGGGGATGCAAAAATTACCCATACCGCAATACAGGTCAAGGACGGTTTCTGTTTGCGCTACGCCGCAGAACTCAATTACAATTTCAATAAGATTTTTGTTTTGAGTCAGGTTGACCTGGCAGAACCCGCCGGCTTCCCAGGAGAGTGTGAAGGGTCTCTCTGTTGCAGTGGCAGCTGGATAATGAACCGTGAGGTTGTTGCCGGAATTCGTATTGCTTTTATCATCATTGTCAAAAAAAGGACCGGTGACAGGGAAATTTGTGCCAATGAAAAATATCCGTTCGACTTCGTGGACATCATGGCAGAATCGTTTGGCCGATTCACTATCGGCGGGGCGGACTTTTCTTCTAAAATGGAAAATGCAGACAGTTTGCGCGGTTTGTGGGTTAAGCTGTATTTCCACCTCAGTTGACAGCTCGCATAGCCTGCGCCCATCTTCATTAACTTGCAGAGCGGTGAGGGTGTTGTTTATGGAATCACCGGCCAGCAGACATCTGTCAATCGGGATGATGTCATGGGAATGATATCGATGAAAACCGACAACCCCGTGGCGGCCGATCTGCAGCCGGATGCGCTGCCGGTAGCCAAAGGCAGCGGGTGAGGGGACAGGATCTGCCAGCAGACCAATTGACTCCCGGACTGCCTGGCTGTTTTGCCGGATCAGAAGGTCCTCTATAATATCTCGTTTGAGAGTCAACTGGGTCTTGTAGTCGCAGTGCTGCAGATCACAACCTCCGCACTGGCCGTAATACTGACAGGGGGGCAGAATTCTCCCGGGGTGTTCGGTGAGGATTTGTTGTGCACTGCCAAAAAGATAGTTTTTTTTCGCCTCTTCTGTGGTTAATATAACGGTCTCATCTGGCAGCACCTGCCGGACGAGAGCAATCTGTCCTGTGGCAAGTCGGGCAAAACCGTATCCTCCGTTAACTAGCTTTGTTATGTGGATTTTTTCAAGTGTCATTTTTCAATTATTTTTCTGTTTCTCGCCGGCAGGATACGACATCCATGCGATCGCGACGAATGGTACAGATGCCTCTATTCAATTCTGAATTTTCATTCTTTCATAGTATACCATCCTTGTTCTGTCGAATAGTATTCTTGTTTATGGCATCTCTGATGCTTATGCCTGTGGCGTCAGGGGCGGCAGTTCACCTTGATGTTGCGGTGAAAGGAGTCAGTGGGCCTGTCTATAAAAATGTCATGGCCCGGCTGGCCATTAATCTCCAGAAAAACAACGAGAGGTTGCAGCTGCAAGCAATCAAGCGGTTGCACCGGCAGGCGAAAGCGGATATCCAGTCCTCTTTAGCTCCGTTTGGCTACTATAATCCGGTTATCGAAAGCCAGTTGAAAAAAGACGGTGAATCCTACACTGCAGTGTACACAATAGACAAAGGACCGCCGGTTATTGTCAGCGATGTTGCCCTTGAGCTGACGGGACAAGGGAACAACAATGTGCCGCTTGTGCAGGGCGTCGCTGGTTTTCCGGTCAAGAAAGGTGATATCCTGAATCAGGAAAAGTATGAGCAGGGGAAAAAGAACCTGATCTATCTCGCTCGTGGTGAAGGTTTTCTCGATGCCGGCTTTACTGAACGGGCTCTGCGGATAAATAAGCAAACGAACAGTGCTGCGGTCCATCTGGTTTTCGATAGCGGCCGGCAGTATGTTTTCGGCACAACAACCAGTACCCGCAATATCCTTAATCAGGATCTGCTGGATCGATATCTGCCTTATAAGCCGGGAGATGCGTACAACCCGGCAAAAATATTTGAACTGCAGTCAATACTTTACCGCACTGATTACTTCAGTGAGGTAGAGGTGCAGGGGCGAACTCGTCAGGCAATGGATTATAGTGTTCCCGTCGATATTCAACTGACGGCACCTGAGCACCTGAATAAATACAGCCTTGGATTAGGCTATGCGACCGATACCGGGATAAAAGGGAAAGTGGACTGGTCCAACAGGCTTTTTAATTCTGAAGGCCATAAGATCAGCAGTTCCTTGCAACTCTCACAATTGGAAAACGCGATATCGTTTCGCTATGAAATTCCTGGCAACGAGCCTCGTTATAATAAACTGATCAACAGTCTCACGTATCAGGATAAGCAATGGAATGACACGAATACCACGCTGTTTACCGCCTCGGTGGCCCATGAATATGCAGGACCACGCTACACCCTGGGCGGTGGCGTGGAGTTGCGTGATGAGGTCTATGATATAGGCAGTACCAGTGGTGCCTCGACGCTGCTGGTTCCTTCGTTTAAAGCCGGAATGGTGCTGGCCGACGATATTTTGTATACCAAAAACGGTTTACAGGCATCGGTTGGTTTTCTGGGTGGTGTTGACGGGCTGGTTTCCGACGTCAATTTTCTGCAGACTACGGTAAACGGTAAAACGATCGTCACTCCGTTCAAAGACTGGCGGGTCATCGGCAGAGGTTCGCTTGGTGCCACCCTGGTCGATTCTATTAATTCACTGCCGCCATCTCTACGTTTCTATACCGGTGGTGACAGCACTGTCCGCGGCTATAGTTATAAATCCATCGGTACCAAAGATTCTTCCGGTACGGTCATCGGCGGCCGCTATCTGGTGGTGGGGAGTGTCGAACTCGAGCGTGTTGTCACCGAAAGATGGAGTCTTGCCACGTTTTGGGATGTTGGAACGGCAACCGATGATCTGTCCCTTGATTTCAGCCAGGGGGCGGGAGCAGGCGTCAGGTTTCGGTTACCTTTCGGTCAGATACGCCTCGACCTCGCCTCGGCCATAACTGAAGACGGGTATCCCCTCCACGTCCACATCACCGTAGGAGGCGATCTGTGATGAAACACGCCGCATTATTTCTGTTATCCGTGTTTCTCCTGCTGCTGGTCTGTTTCGTGTTCCTCTTCTCGACAGAGCGCGGTCTGCTTGTTATCCAAAAGAGTGTCAATCGATTTGGCGCGGGCATTGTCTCTATTGGTCAGGTTGAGGGGCGTCTGCTTGGTGACATGCGCTTTAAAAGTGTTCGACTGCCTGGTACGGGTGCCGATATCGAGGTGCAACAGGTGGATGTGTCCTGGCGCCCGGCAGACCTTTTCAGGGCGGAGTTGGCTATTGCAGAAGTTGCAGTGAACGGGGTGAAAATCGTTGTCCAGAATGGTCCGGCAACCAAACCGTCAGGGGATGTAGCCCGGCAGCCCGCCAATAACCTGCTTGCCAAGGGTCTGCCTTTTTCTGTTCAAGTTGACCGCCTAGTGGTGAACAGGCTTGCCGTCGTTGACAGTAAGGGGCTGGAGCTGGTGCAAATCGACAGCCTCACTGCCGCCTTGTCGGGCAATGCCGAGCGGCTTTCCGTGGGTGAACTTGACCTGCAGGGCCCGGATATCGGGCTGGCGCTGCATGGAAACGTCGAAGTACAGAAGAACCGGCAAGTGGATCTGCTCGGTAACTGGCGTCTGGCCGGCTTCGGATTTCATCCGATGGCCGGCACTTTTTCGATCAGCGGACCGTTTGAGGGTCCCCATGTTGAGATCGGTATCCATAGTCCCGGCAGCATCCGGGTCAAGGGCGATTTCGTCAATCTTCTGACCGGGCCGAAGTGGACCGCAAGACTTGAAGCCAAAGATGTCGATCTGTCGACCCTTATCGAATATTGTCCGAAGATAGAGCTGGCTGCAGTAACTGGAGAACTCACCGGTGATTTTGGCAGCTATCGGGGGCATGTAGAGGCGGATGGTGCATGGGATGCCTTGACCGACAAGCACCTGGTCAGCGATATTGATGGCGACGGATGGGGTATCGATTTTCAATCCCTGCGTATTTACGGCAAAGACAGTTCCGCTGAAGCAATGGGTGGAAAAATTTCCTGGCGGGATATTTTTTCCTGGCAAGGGATTTTCCTGTTCAAAAACTTCGATCCTTCCGTCATAACCAGGGAGCTGCAGGGGAAGCTCAACGCCGAACTGGTCAGTAAGGGAGACGTTAAAGAGCATGGTGTAGTCGCATCTTTCGCAATTTCCCACCTCGATGGCCTGCTGCGTGACCACAAGGTTTCGGCGACCGGCAATGTCTTTCTTAGTGAAACCGACGTGTACACCGATGGATTGACCATCCGCAGCGGTGAGGTAACCGGTCTTGCATACATCGAAAAAGGCTCGTTCTCATGGGCGGAACAACCAAGCTGGTCAGCTAGGGTACGGTTGGATAACTTTGATCCTTCCTGGTTGTATGCCGAATTCCCGGGCAGTATCGACGGTGAATTTGCATCAGAGGGCAAACTGGGCAAAAACGGGCCTGAGGGCTCACTCAATATAAAAAGAATAGGCGGTACGCTGCGCGGGAACAAACTTTCCGGGGGCGGCGAAATCACCCTCACCGGCGATACCCTGACAACCTCCGGCCTGGTGCTCAAAAGCGGGTCGTCGAAGCTGGTGGTCAATGGCTGGGCGGGAGATCGTCTGGCCCTGGACTTTTCATTCGTATCTCCCAGTATCGGCGCTCTTCTGCCGAAATCAGCAGGCAGCATTTCTCTTCGGGGCAATCTGCAGGGCAATCGTAACACCCCGCAGCTGAGTGCGCAGCTCCAGGGTAAGGGGCTCAGCTATCAGGACTATAATTTCGGCCGGATGCAGGCAGAAATCAAGGCCGACTTTACCGGTAAAGGACAACTGACCGGCTCGCTGGTCGGGGAAGAAATGTCTCTGGCCGGTGTACCTCTAGATAAAGTTGGTATTACGTTGCATGGGACCCCGGCGAACCATTCCGTTGAGGTAGATGGTGCCGGGCCGCTGGGCGTTTTGGCAGGAAAAATTCATGGAAGGTACCGTGATACATGGCAGGGGGCATTGTCTCATTTTCAGTTGACTACTCTCGACTATGGCATCTGGCGGCAGCAGGGAGAAAGCGCAATTACCGCCGACAGCCATGGCGCTCTTTTGGATGCATTCTGCCTGTCGAATGGAGAAAGCGCAGTCTGTCTCGGAGGCGATGTGCAGCTGGAAAAAGAAACCGCATGGCGAATGCATGGCAAACTTACTTCGCTGCCCCTGCAGTGGCTCAATCGCCTCAAGTTGCTTGCTGTTCCGGTCAGAGGTCAGCTTCATGCAGACATCAAGGTTGCCGGCAACAGGCATCGCCTGCTTTCAGCCAGGGTGGACAGTCATGTGCAGGCCTCTGGTGCATTGGGAAAAGCCAAGGAGAATGAGCAGGTCCCCTTTTACTTTGCCGGTTCCGTGCTGTCTCTTCAGTTGGCTGACTCCCTGCTGCAGGCACATGCGGATATCCGCATGCGCAATGGCAGCCAGGTTATTCTGAATGGTGATGCTCCCGGAGCAGGGAGCTTTGCGACCCCATTAGGCTCTCTGCCTTTGCATGGAAGCCTCGAATTGCATAATTTCGATCTGTCTTCCATCACCGCCTTTACCAATTATGGGGTAGAACCGTCAGGCCGGGTGAATAATTCGTTTACTCTTGCGGGTACGGTTGGAAAACCGCAGATCTACGGGACAGTGAGTATTCAGGATGGAGGCATTGACCTGCCCTATCAGGGAATCACTTTGACAAATGTCACAGTATCGATTCAGGCTGGAGAAAAGTCGGCAAAAATTACCGCCGCAGCGACTTCTGGTTCCGGAAAACTGATAGCGGACGGTACGCTGCAGTATGGCACAAAAGGGATTGAAGGTACGCTAAATATAAAGGGAAACGATTTTCTTTTGGTGAATCTTCCCGAGTACTTTATCCGGGTTAACCCAGATGTTCAGGTAACTTTCTCTGCCGCTAACGTTCAGGTACGCGGCACCATCGACGTGCCATATGGACGGATAACTCCAGAGCAGATGAGTGGCTCGATCAGTGTCTCCGATGATGTTGTTTTAATCGATGATGCTGCAAAAGAGCAGATTGCGGGCTGGCCTGTGCGTCTGCAAATTAAGGTCCGACTGGGTGACGATGTCCGTATCAATGGGTATGGACTGGCCGGCAGGCTTGGCGGACAATTGATGGTCAATACCAATCCTGACAATTCCCTGGCCGGCAGGGGGGAACTCGATCTTGTCGGCGGCACCTTTACCATTTACGGCCGGTCCCTTAGTATTGAGAGGGGGCGAATGCTGTTTACCGGTGGCCCCATCGATAATCCCGGTGTTGATGTCAGGGCCCAGGTGAAAGTAGACGACCAGAACAACAGAGGGCTGGTTTATATTGTGGGGGTTGACATCAGCGGACTGGTTCAGGACCTTAAATACCATCTTTTTTCAGATCCGTTTATGGAGGATACCGAGATTTTGTCGATGATGATGGTTGGACATTCCCTCGCCGGCTCCACGCAATCCGAGGGAAATGTTCTCGAGGCTGCCGCAATTATGCTGGGGGTGAACGGCAGTAGCGGTTTTGTCAAGAAGCTTGGGAGCTTCTTGTTTCTCGACGATCTGCACCTTGAAGGGAGCAGTAGCAAGGAAAATGTGTCACTGGTCGTCGGCAAGCGCCTCACCAAGGACCTGTATATCGGTTATGATTTAAATATGTTCAATCAACTCGGCCAGTTTCGGGTCCGCTACGATCTGACACGCGGTTTTTCCGTGGAGACTAGAAGCTCTTCGGAGTCGACTGGAACAGACCTGATATATTCCTTTGAACGTTAATGGCGTCGTGAAAATTCTTCAGCTGCGAGGCGTAAGAAGTTTTTAACTTAGCCATCTACGATTTGCGGTTTTTCCGAAATCAAATCATGGACTGTTATTGTATTGCACAAAAAAGGTACTGGTCGACGGTTGAGGCGGGAGTTTTACTTTAAGGGCTCAAAGCGATTTTCTTGCAGGTTCTTCCTCACATTGCCGGCAGGGAAAACCTTGCCGTTCATAGCAATGTAGACCCCCGGTGTCAGCGATTGGACGGCGCCGAGAGCACAACCTATATTAAAAACTGCATCACTGGTTTTAAAAAGTGCTGGTTCCAGGGCGCCGGTAAGAACGATTATTTTATTACTTATTGCTGCCAGTTGCAATGCTGTCTCCACCATCGTGTCAGTTCCGTGGGTGATGACGATCCGGTTACAAGGGTCTGCGGCTACTGTTGCGGCAATCAATGCCCGATCCTCCCCGGTCAGATCGAGGCTGTCTTTTCGCATCAGAGAGTTGATCCTGTAGCTGATAGAAAGATGGAACTCTGACAATACCTTTTCGATATTCGGCGGACCTACCTCATATTCGCTTTTAGCATCGAAATAGATCTTGTCTATTGTACCGCCAACGGTGATTATCGAAATTTCGTGCATTGTATATACCTCCGGAAGAATGGGACAATTTAAGGGGCAAGGGAAAGTGCCTGAATTGTATATGTACCAGCAAGGCCAGCTTTTTGCCTTGCTTTTCAAAGGAGATCGCTACATATATTGCAGGTAATCTTGCCGAGAACATAGTGGAAGAAGCGCAGCAACCTGGTATCGCAAGAAGAACTTGATGCAAGCAGTATCTTTTAGCATTGATGGTTATATTGGAGGGGGAGTGAAAAAAAATCCGGTAACAATTCTGGTGGTGGATGACGATCAGGTGCATCGCTATATGCTCTGTTCTCTGCTGAAAAAGTGGGGGTGGCGCTGTGTTGAGGCTGATGACGGTGCTACGGCGGTGGTGGCCGTAGACAAGAACAGCTACGACGCGGTCCTGATGGATGTGAGAATGGCCAGAATGGATGGTCGTGAGGCGTTCACCCGCATTCATGCCCGCTATCCCAGCCTGCCGGTGATCATTATGACCGCTTATTCTTCAGTTGATGCTGCCGTGGAGGTTATTCAGCAGGGGGCGCATGACTACCTTACCAAGCCGCTTGACTTCGATCGCCTGCGTCTGGCCTTGCTGCGGGCGGTTGATCACCACCAGGTCGTGAGCAGCAAACTGCAGACAGCGCCAGGCGGGTTGAAGCTGAAAACGACGATTATCGGGACTTCCCCGCCGATGGTTGAATTACTGGAGATGGTTGGGTATGTGGCACCAACCGAGGCGACGGTGCTTGTGTATGGCGAATCTGGTACCGGCAAGGAGTTGATCGCCGAGGCCCTGCATAACAATAGCGAGCGATACAATCAGCCTTTTATCAAGGTGAACTGTGCCGCCCTGGCCGAAGGACTGCTGGAGTCCGAACTCTTCGGTCACGAAAAAGGGGCGTTTACCGGGGCGGAAAAACAGCGGGAGGGTAAGTTTGTCCAGGCGAATGGCGGCACCCTTTTTCTCGACGAGATTGGCGAGACCTCTCAGGCAATGCAGGTTAAATTGCTTCGCGTACTTCAGGAGCAGGAGTTGCAGAGGGTGGGTGGTGAAGAGACGATCCATGTGGATGTTCGTATTATCGCCGCCACCAACAGAAACCTGGAAGAAGAGGTCGCCAAAAATAATTTCCGCGAGGATCTCTATTATCGGTTGAATGTGGTCATGCTGACTGTCCCACCGCTTAGGGAGAGGCGGGAAGATATTCCTCTGCTGGTTGAACATTTTGCCCGCAAGTTTGCCGAGAAGAACAGACGGGTTCTCGATAAGATAACTGTCGAGTGTATGGAACTTCTCTCACAGTATAATTGGCCCGGCAATGTCAGGGAGCTGGAAAATGCCATCGAACGGGGTATTATTCTTATGCGGGGAACGGAACTAACGGAAAAAAGCCTGCCTTTGCCCATCCAGAATCAAGCGATAAAGTATGGCGCTCCAGACACCGCCGAACCTGTGTCTCTCTTTGATGCTGAAAAACAGCTCATCCTTAAAACTCTTGCCGACACAGCCGGCAATAAGAGTGAGGCCTCGAGAAGATTGGGGATCACCCGTAAGACGCTGCAGAGCAAGTTAAACAAATATGAAAACCAATAGCCTGGTGTAAAGCTGGGCTTGTTTTTCTCATTTTCTTGATCAACACTCTTTTTCCACCCCGTTTTGTATCTTTTTCCGAACCCTTCTCACGTTGATTATTATTGGCTGGGGCTTACTTGACAATGAAAAAGCAGCTCCTTATTGTTGGACAAGTTTGAATTTGGGGTGGCTGATGTCGTCCTATCCCCGGTAAGCGGGAAGAACGCCGGGATTCTTTTTAGTACCCCTTGCGGGGTGCAGTACCTTGAGGTCAAATTGTTTTCTAAAAAACAAGAAAACAATTGATAAGGTACTAAACAGACAGCCAGCACAACAATGGTAATTAGCAGAATGAAGGGAGGAGTGGGTGAGCCAGGAAAAAGTAAACGTAGAGCCTTTAGATAACTCTGATGTTGAGGCCGATTTTGAAAGCGGTCCAACACCCCCCGGGGGAACCAGGGAAGGAGAAGGCATGGGGGATGAGTTGGAACGTGATATAGAAAAAGAACTTGCTGATGCCCAGAAGGAAATAGCCGATCTTCGCGACAGAATGTTGCGGGCGGCGGCGGAAAATGAGAATTTCAAGAAGCGAGTAGAGCGCGAGCGACAAATGAGCTTGAAGTACGCCGGGGAGACAATCTTCAGAGAGATGCTGCCTGTCGTCGATAATTTGCAAAGGGCTGTTGACCAGGGAATAACAGAGGGTGCCCCGGCAGAACAGAATCTTGCGGCTCTGCAGGAGGGTGTCCAATTGACGCTGAAGAGTCTCATTGCAACGCTGGAAAAGTTTGAAGTAAAGTCCATGGACAGTGTCGGCAAACCGTTTGACCCTACACATCAGGAAGCACTGACCATGGCTGCAAGTGACAGCGTCCCGGCTAATCATGTTCTTACCGAATTCGAGAAGGGATACAACTACAAGGACAAGCTGCTGCGAGCTGCCAAGGTTGTGGTCTCTTCAGGAAAAAAAGATGCGTAATCAAAACGGATGAACGTAACCGATGAGTAATGCCGAAAATCGTGACGATCTCTTGACAAACAAGTGAAGATGACCACTTTACAAAAGGTTGCCACTACCATAGGTAGAGTAATTAACATAACATTTCAGGAATGGTAGACGGATACAATATCCGCCGAGAATGATTTAAGGAGAGAAAAGATGGGTAAGATTATTGGAATTGACCTCGGTACCACCAACTCATGTGTGGCAATAATGGAAGGGGGCGAACCGAAGGTGATTGCCAACGTTGAAGGAAACAGAACAACTCCCTCGATTGTTGCCTTCACGGACAATGCAGAGAGACTCGTGGGCCAAGTTGCCAAGCGTCAGGCTGTAACCAATCCAACACGGACGCTGTATGCGATAAAACGTCTCATCGGCCGAAAGTTTTCCGATGCCGAGGTGAAACGTTCAATTGAGGTCAGTCCATTTAAAATTGTCGAAGGCAACAATGGCAGTGTCTCGGTTGATGTAGATGGCAAGGTGTATCGGCCGGCGGAAATTTCGGCGATGATTCTCACCAAGATGAAGCAGACCGCGGAAGAGTATCTGGGTGAGGAAGTGACCGACGCCGTTGTCACGGTGCCTGCATATTTTAACGATTCCCAGCGTCAGGCGACCAAAGATGCCGGAAAGATTGCCGGGCTCAATGTTTTACGAATTATCAACGAGCCGACTGCTGCTTCACTTGCCTATGGACTGGATAAGAAAGGCGAAGAAAAAATTGCTGTTTTCGATCTAGGCGGCGGGACCTTCGATGTTTCCGTACTGGAAATTGGTGATGGGGTTTTTGAAGTAAAATCGACCAACGGCGATACTTTTCTTGGTGGTGAAGATTTTGACATGAGAATTGTCAACTGGCTGGCTGATGAATTCAAGCGTCAGCAGGGCATTGATCTCAGGTCTGATAAAATGGCTCTGCAGCGTCTGAAAGAAGAAGCAGAGAAAGCCAAGATGGAGCTTTCGACTACGAAAGAGACCGACATTAATCTGCCGTTTATTACCGCAGATGCCTCCGGTCCCAAGCATCTCAATTTAAAACTGAGCAGAGCCAAACTCGAGAGCCTGGTAGATGACCTGATTGAGCGTACGGTTGGTCCCTGTATAACTGCGATAAAAGATGCCGGACTGAAGGCCTCTGATATTGATGAGGTTATCCTGGTCGGTGGTATGACTCGAATGCCCAAAGTGCAGGAAAAGGTCAAAGAAATTTTTGGCAGAGAACCGCACAAAGGCGTCAATCCAGATGAGGTTGTGGCCATTGGTGCGGCAATTCAGGGTGGTGTACTGGGCGGTGATGTAAAAGACGTTCTGCTGCTTGATGTTACCCCGCTGTCTCTGGGCATTGAGACTCTCGGTGGAGTAACCACGAAACTGATCGAAAAAAATACTACTGTTCCGACCAAAAAGAGCCAGATATTCTCTACCGCAGCCGACAACCAGCCGGCAGTTTCCATTCACGTGCTTCAGGGTGAGCGGGGAATGGCTCAGGATAACAAAACAATTGGTCGTTTTGAGCTGACTGATATTCCAACCGCCCCACGCGGGGTACCACAGATTGAGGTTACCTTCGATCTTGATGCTAACGGTATTCTCAGTGTATCAGCGAAAGATTTGGGAACCGGTAAAGAGCAGTCGATTAAAATCACTGCCTCTTCCGGACTGACCAAAGAAGAGATCGATAAAATGACCAAGGATGCAGAACTCCATGCCGATGAAGACAGGAAGCGCAAGGAACTGGTCGAGACCCGTAACTCTGCGGATGCTCTTGTTCATGCCACGGAAAAAAGCCTGAAAGATCTTGGCGATAAGGTTGATGCAGAAACAAAAGGCAGTGTTGAAAAAGAGATGGAAAATCTCAAGAAAGTAAAAGATGGCGACGACCTTGAGGCAATTAAAGCGGCGGTTGAAGCCCTGACCCAGGCCTCGCATAAGCTGGCCGAGTTGATGTATGCCCAGGCAGCAAAGGAAAATCCTGATGCGGCGCAAGGTGCTGAAGACAAGAAAAAGCCGAAGAAAGACGACGATGACGATGTAGTCGACGCCGATTTTGAAGAGGTAAAGTAACTCTCAGGCTGCTTTATATGTGCGGCTGATAAAGGGAGGAGAGAATGGGTAATTCTCTTCTCCCTTTTTTTTGTTTTTTACGTTATTGTATGCGGCTTACAGGTCGTTTCTTCAGTTTTTATCAAATTTTCCTACTCTATAGATACCCATGAAAATATTATCAGGCATTCAACCTTCCGGTCAGCTCCATATCGGCAATTACTTCGGTATGATGCAGACCATGATCTCTCATATGGAGAGCGATGACCTCTATGTGTTCATCGTCGACCTTCACGCCCTTACTTCCGTGCGTGACCCAGCCAGACTTGCAACCGGTACCCTGGAAGCGGCAGCGGATTTTCTGGCGCTGGGGCTTGACCCGGATAAATGTACTTTCTGGGTGCAATCCGATGTGCCGGAGGTGTGTGAATTGACCTGGGTGCTGTCAACGTTGGCCCCTATGGGACTGATTGAGCGCTGCCACTCGTATAAAGATAAGGTAGCCAAGGGAATTGTTCCCAGTCACGGACTTTTTTCCTATCCGGTTTTGATGGCGGCCGATAT
>JBBRDD010000133.1:0-13049 GCA_038204235.1 Desulfobulbales bacterium | reverse complement strand
CGTATAAAATGCTCTTTCATTTTGTTATCACAATGTAGCATATGCGGGTTCTGTGAAGCTGTTGCACAACCGGATGGTTGTCCGGCTGAATTGACTGGACCTTCGGAAAAAGGCAGACAGAGGAAAATAATGCTGTTGGGGATCTTCATGGCGAGTAGAGTAGTCCTGCATCTTAAAAAAACTTTGAGAGCTTGATACTCTATGAAAATTCTATCTTCAGGGCCTGCTCCTTCGGAGGCTCGGAATATCGGCGGCTGGCTGGCTGTTTTTGGTTCGGCTTTCTTTTTTTACCTGTCCACTGTCATTATTCGCTGGGCTGCTCCTTATGCAGAGATAGCCGCTGCCTACTTTGTTTTCAGCCGTTTTTTATTGGGTTTTATCGTGGTTGTTGTGACCATGCTGCTCAGTAAACAACGTCTCCGGCCCCAACGATACCATTACCTTGTCGGCCGAACGATAGCCAATACCGTAGCCGTATACTGCTTTTACAAGGCAGTGGAAGTGGGAACGGTGGCAGAGGCGAATATTCTTAATATGACATATCCCCTGTTTGTTGCCCTTTTTTCCTGGTTTTTTCTGCGTGAACAGCGTGAAGTTTTTTCCCTGATTATCGTTGCGGTGGCTTTCACCGGGGTGTGGATGTTGTTGTCACCAGGGGATATCAAGATAAGATGGGCAAACTTGTGGGGACTCAGCTCAGGTATCACCGCTGCGGTAGCCATGGTGTATCTCAATATCAGTCGACGTTACCATGATTCCCAGACCATTCTGTTTTTTATGTTTGGTCTGGGGACGGTTCTTATGCTGCTCTTTTTTCATGATACGATCTTCTGGCCAAATCCCACCGAACTTTTTTTTCTCCTGAGTTGTTCGGTTACAGGTGTGCTGGGCCAATATCTGCTGACCTATGGATTTTTGTATGTGACTGCGGTGAATGGTTCCATCATCTCTTCCAGCAGGATATTAATGGCTGCCCTGCTTGGACCATTGCTGGTGGCTGACCCACAATTAACTTTCGGCGGCTGGTGTGGTGCTTTACTTATCTTTGCTGCTAACGCGGCGCTTGCCCTGAGACGTTCGTGAACCATTATTCCCTTGATAAATTATCCATTCCGAATTAATTGGCACCACTAAAGCAAACAGAACCCGGCAAGTAAAAGTGCATTATTGCCCAACGGGGAACACTCGATTAAAACGAAATGTATCTGAGTCAGCAGCCATGAATGAGAAGACATTCTTCGAACACCTCCTGAAAGTGATTGAGCAGTACCGCTCTGCACAGCGAAGCGGAAAATTTCTCGATTACCGCAGTCCTTCAGAATTGAAGCGAATTCTGGATCTTGAACGCCCGGAAAAGACCGGAGACTGGCAGGAAATATTACACTGGATTGAGACATATCTGGCCTATTCCGTGAAAACTGATCACCCGGCATTTGTCAACCGGATGTGGGGCGGTGCCAATCTTCCATCCATAGTCGGAGAGATCATTGCCGCCCTGACCAATACATCCGCCTGTACCTTTGAGTCGGCGCCTGTTTCAACCATCCTGGAAAAGTATATGATTGATCAGATGCTTGATCTGGTCGGCTTTGTACAAGGTGAAGGGCAGATGACCACCGGTTCGAGCAATGCCAATATGATTGCCATGATGGCAGCAAGAAATAATGTGAACAATTCGGTAAAACAGTCCGGGCTTTTTGGTCAGCAGAAACTTTTTGCCTTTGTCAGTGCTGATGCCCATTATTCAATGGATAAGGCGGCAAATATTCTTGGCATAGGCACTGACCAGCTGATAAAAGTGCCGCTTGATCGGCATGGCGCCATGGAGCCGAAAGCCCTGGAATCAGCCATCGACAGGGTCCTGGTCAGTGGCGGTCTGCCGTTTTTTGTTGCGGCAACTGCCGGAACGACGGTCCGTGGTGCTTATGATCCTATAGAACTGCTGTTGGACCTCCGGCATAAATATAGTTTCTGGCTCCATGTGGACGGTGCCTGGGGCGGGGCCGCGGTACTCAGCACAACCCTCAAACAAACATTCCTGGCCGGTCTGCAGAGTGCCGATTCTTTTACGTGTGATTTCCATAAGATGCTTGGCGCATCGTTGATGTGCAACATCCTGTTGATAAATAACAGAAGCCACGCTTTGCAGGCTACCCTCAGTGCCGGGGACGGCAGTTATCTCTTTCGGGACGAACACACCGCCGAGACGGAAGATTTGGGTGTCGCCTCATTGCAGTGCGGGCGGAGAGTAGACAGTTTAAAGTGGTTTCTGGATTGGAAATTCTTCGGACGGCAAGGTCTGGCATGCAGGGTGGAAAAAAATCTTGAGCTCTGCGAATATGCAGAAAGCTGGGTCAATCAGAGCACAGAGCTGGAAATGGTGGTGCCAAGGACCTCATTCAATGTATGTTTTCGTTTCAAGGTGCCTGAGGAAAACAGCAACAGTTTTAACTTAACTCTTCGTAATCGGCTCTATCAGGAAGGTAAGAGTCTGGTTGGTATCGCCTACATCGATGGGGACGTGGCGATGCGGTTGCTGCTCGGCAATTCTTCCGCTGGAAAAACGGATATCGACACTTTTTTTAATAATGTGCTGCAAGCCGGCCGGGACTTGCTCAAGTAATCTGGCAGTCCTGTTGAAAAAAAATGGAGCAGAGATCCGACTCCGACTGTCGTCTTTGCAAACAGCGTGAAAGTCAGCTAGAATAATGTACAATATGTATTTAGAAGGATGGGACGCAACCCATTTTCACAGGTCAACAGTATCAGGTAGCTATTTATGGGAAAATCATTTCAGGAACAGTTGCTGCAATTGGGATTGGTCGATAAAAAAAAGGCCAGCGAGAATAAAAAGAAGCAACATCAAACGAAGAAACAGCTTTCGAAGTCCGGCAAAAAGAATGTTATTCTCGACGAGAATGTTCTTATTGCGCAGCAGGCTGAGCAAAAGAAGAAGGATCGGGCTCGAAAGTTAAACCTGCTGCGGGAGGCGAAGCTGCAAAGAAGAGCGGAAGACGGTCAGGTGAAGCAGCTGATTGTAGACCACCGTTTGGCAAAAGATGATGCTGGCATAGCCTACCGTTTCACTGTTGCCAGCAAGATCCAGCGTATCTTTGTCACAAAAGAGATTGCCGAGAAACTCAGCGATGGCCGCCTTGGTATTGTCGGGATTGCCGATCAGTTTGATGTCGTTCCCCGGCGTATTATCGAGAAAATCCAGTCGGTGAGCGACCGAGTCTTTGTCTCTCTTAATTCTGCAACTGCACAACAATCGTCCGACCCTGAAGACCCGTACGCAGGGTTCGAGGTCCCGGATGACTTGATGTGGTGATGGGCGTTACCCGGTAATTGCAAGGAACAACTCCTGGAGGGATACTGAGAAAAGTACCCCTCCAGGGGCGTTAAAAAGAGTCCGGCGACGCTCCTTGGCGGGAATCGTGTCTCTGCTTAAATTCTCCCGATAGCGGGAGAAAGACAGAGAGCGTGGACTTTGCAACATTCATGTATGGGAAGACACTATTTTGCGGTCACTATCGGAAGCAAACTGATTTCAATGGATTTCGGTTTGGCCTGGATGTTGGCAATTTTGCCATGAATGGTGATTGTTTTAGAGCCGGTCTTGGCAATAAGCGGATTCAGGTCCTGCAGGGTAACCGGGAATTCTCTGCCGTTGAGCAGTGCAACCAGTTCTTGACCTATGTCGGCATCTGAGCCCGGGGTGCTGGCGGAGACATGTTGCACCAGCGGTTTGATATAAAGTATCTGTCTTTTGGCATCATAGCGAATTGCTGCATCGGTTTTGAAATCAACCTCGATAGATCCCACCTTCAATTTTATTTCATGCCCGGAGATATCGGTAACGAGGGCCAGGTTAGTACCAGTCAGATGGAGGCGGCAGGCGACGTGGTGGTCTGTCAGGCGGAGTTCGCTGATACTGATAATCTGTATATCGCCCTGGATAGCTTCTGAGTGCGCATCAATACGCAGCGGCAGGACAGCTGCAGCAGCTTTGGTAATGACGGCCTCCGGTAGATTCAGGGTGATGAAATCCTCTGCCAGGAGTTGACTGGGCAAAAAAGGCAAAGAGAAGATGCTTAAGACAAAAAGAACAAAAAGGTTTCGTACCATAACGGTCCTCATAGTGATTCTCATTCAGTTGGGTGTAAACTGGGCTATTATTGACGGCTGAAAGAACATAGTGCAAGCCATGAAATGGCTCTGATAAATGCGTTATCAGACATTATTACTATACTTTTCTGTTGTTGTAGACAGAATTCGTCGTTCTCATTGTACATGCCATGGAACCAACAATTACCGTTAGCTCAGACTGTCTCATAACCGGTATCGATTTTGCTCTCGAGAAGGAATTGAAAAGCAGGCTGACCATAGACAATCCGCAGTATGCCGCCGCCAAAAAATATGGCCGCTGGGTTGGTAAAAAAATTAAGCCCCAGCTGAAATATTATGACCCTGTTCCCGATGGACTTCGTTTTCCACGAGGTTTTGCCAACCAGGCAGTACTTTTATGCCGGCAATTTAGCGGCAAAGATCCGGTAATAATAGACAACAGACGGCTGCTCCCGGAAATTGATTTTCAATTTAACGGTATCTTGCGGCCTTACCAGGAAGAGGCGGTTGCCGCAGCGGTGAAGAAGTCGTTCGGTGTTATCGAGGCCGGTACCGGCAGTGGGAAAACAATCATGGCACTGGCTCTAATCGCTGCGCGACGACAACCGACCTTTGTGGTAGTGCACACCAAAGAGCTGCTGTATCAATGGTATGAGCGGGCCAGCCAGTTTCTTGGCATGGAGCCGGGACTGGTGGGGGATGGTAAATTTGTTATTGCGCCTCTTACCATAGGGATTGTCAACAGCGCCGGAAAACGGGTTGGAGAGCTTGCGCCCCTGTTTGGCCACCTTATCGTCGATGAATGCCACCGGGTACCCGCATACCTTTTTGCCGATGTGGTCTCCAGATTTGACTGTCATTATCTGCTCGGGCTTTCAGCCACTGCCTATCGCAGCGATAATGAAATGACCAAGCTTATCTATTTTTTTATGGGTGATCAACTGCATCGGGTCGACCAGGACGAACTGAAGTCAACCGGAGCAATCCTGGCGCCTGAGGTCATTCGCTCGGGCACATCTTTTAGCTACCGGTATCGCGGCGATTATCAGGCCCTGATCAAAGCCCTGGTGCAACACGAAGGGCGAAACCGGCAAATCTTGGACGATGTTATGAAAATTGTCGGCGAGCCGGACAACGGAACCGTTCTGGTAGTCTCGGATCGGGTCAGTCATTGCCGTTTTTTTGCGGAAAAACTCCAGCAGCAAGGCGTTAAGGTGAAATTGCTCCATGGGCAGCTTGCCCCGGAGGCCAGGCAGGAAATTGTCGAGGCGGTCCAGACCGGTGCGGTTGAGGTGCTCGTGGCCACGCTGCAGCTCATCAGTGAAGGATTTGACTGTCCCGGGCTGGCTACGCTTTTTCTGACAACGCCGATAAGTTTTGAGGGACGACTGCTCCAGGTTATCGGCCGGATCATGCGTCCAGCGGAAAATAAACGGGCCCGGGTCTTTGACTATATCGATGAAAATGTACCGACCTTACTTCGTTCTGCCCGAGCACGCGGTCTCGTTTTAACGCAACTTTAATGGCTTATGGTAAAATCATGGTTATAATGCCATGTAGATGTCACCCTTGTGTTTAAAGTAATTGTGGGGTATGCTATAAGATTTTCAACTCGGAATCTTTGTATCGAAGGCACTGCTGGTTGCGGCATGTGCTTTTTTTATTTGTATAACCAGGTGATTACACCTCAGTATTGCAGTGGGGAATAAAACCGCAGTAGTCGGAGGCCTTAGGGCACAAGATGGAACAGAGTAAAATTCGTAACGTGGCAATTATCGCCCACGTTGATCATGGTAAGACAACGCTGGTGGATCAGCTTTTTAAACAATCCGGAATGTTTCGCGATAACCAGCAAGTGTCCGAGCGACTGATGGACTCTATGGACCTGGAACGTGAGCGTGGTATCACCATTACTGCCAAAAATGGTTCATATAATTACAAAGATTACTGGATCAATATCATAGATACCCCGGGGCATGCCGACTTTGGTGGTCAGGTAGAACGTGTTCTGCGAATGGCTGATGGTGCGCTGCTCCTGGTCGATGCCCAGGAAGGTCCAATGCCCCAGACCTATTTTGTGCTGAAAAAGGCCCTTGAAAACAATCTGCCGGTCATCGTCGTCATTAATAAGATCGACAAACCTGCTGCCCGTTGTGAGTGGGTCGTGGATCAGGTTTTTGACCTGTTTGTAAAACTCAATGCCCCTGATGAGATTCTTGATTTTCCTGTGGTCTATGCTTCAGCTAAAAACGGCTATTCCCTGCTTGATCCGGAAGATCCCATTGAAAATGGCGGCAGCATGATCCATATTTCCCAGATGATTGTTGATCATACCCCCGCACCTTCTGGCTCCAGCGAGGAACCATTGCAAATGCAGGTCGGTACTATCGATTATTCACCCTATCTTGGCAGACTCGGTATCGGCAAGGTGGTCAATGGTACAATGCAACTTAACCAGCCGATCGTTGTCGCTCGCCGTGACGGCTCTATCAAGCCGGTACGAATTTCCAAGATTTTTCGCTTTGAATGCGATGAGAAAATTGCTGTGGAATCCGCCGGAGTTGGCGAAATTGTTGCCGTGGCCGGCATGGAGGATGTGACGGTAGGGGTAACTTTTACCGACGCGGATGATCCACGCCCCCTGCCGCTTGTCACCATTGATCCACCGACTATCTCGATGAATTTCATCCCCAACGATTCACCCTTTGCCGGTAAGGAGGGCAAGTATGTTACCTCCCGCCATATCAATGACCGGCTGCAGCGTGAAATTCTGGCCGATGTGGCATTGCAATGTGAACCTCTACAGGATGCTGTGGGTTTTAAGGTTTCTGGTCGCGGTGAGCTGCACCTGTCGATTCTCATCGAGAAAATGAGGCGGGAAGGGTATGAGTTGCAGGTGACCCGACCCCAGGTTATTTTGCGACATGATGAGAATGGTAAGGTCTTGGAACCCTATGAAAAACTTACCGTCGATGTCGACGAGATGTATCAGGGTGCCGTTATCGAAAAACTTGGTAAACAGAAAGGCCAGCTCGAGGAAATGAACAGTGCCAACGGGATGGTCCGGATGGTGTTCAATATTCCAACGCGCGGTCTGCTCGGCTATCGCTCCCAGTTTATGACCGATACCAAAGGAATGGGCATGATGTCTTATGTTTTTTCCGAATATGGTCCATACGCCGGAGATATTACCAATAGAATAAGCGGTGTGCTTTTGGTTAAAGAACCTTGTGTAGCCGTTGCCTTTGCTTTGTTTAATCTGCAGGAACGTGGCAAACTGTTCATCCATCCCGGCGCACCTTTGTACCCCGATCAAATCATCGGAGAGTGCAGCCGATCGGCCGATTTAGTTGTTAATCCGGCGAAAGGGAAAAAATTGACGAATATGCGGGCATCCGGTACCGATGACGCGGTTATTCTGACTCCTCCGGTTACCATGTCTCTGGAAGAATGTATTGCCTATATTAACGACGATGAACTGGTCGAGGTAACCCCGGAGTCGATTCGTCTTCGCAAGAGATCGGGGTTGAAAGTAAGGAGGTAAGATCCTTATGAAAGAAATATTAATTATAGTGGGAGCCGGACTGGTCGGGCTTGCCACCTTCGGGTTCATAGCCAAGAAATACGGCAGCAGCTGTACCCCCTGAATGATGATCTATGGATCCATAGGTATGGGTCTTTTGGGATATTGGCTGCTACGAAGTTTAGTGAATTAGAAAAACGTCTCTTGCGCCCTTTGCAAGAGACGTTTTTCGTGAATGAACTTACACCCCTCAAGGGGGTACTGAAAAGAGTCCCGCAACGCTTCTTGGCGGGATTACTGGCCTGCAATTCATTTGGACGGGATTACTGGTTCTTGCAGTCAGTCCTCTTGCGCCCTTTGCAAGAGACGTTTTTCGTGAATGAACTTATACCCGTCAAGCGAGTACTGGAAAGAGTCCCGCAACGCTTTTAGGCGGGATTCTTTGCCTGCCATCAAACATCGTGCTTTTTCGCACGAAAATAATCAGCCAAAATCTTACCATGGTCAAAGGCCAGGGGCGGCAGTGAATCCTGATCGAAAAGTTCTGCCCGCTTCGCATCGTCACCCGCACAGGGGGAGCCGTCGGCTCTGCCGATAAAAACAGTTGAAGCGGTGTGGCCGCGCGGGTCGCGATCTGGATCGGAATAGGTATGAAACTGGCGCAGGCCAGTGATTTTGAGGCCGGTTTCTTCTTTCGCCTCCCGTAATGCGGCCGTCTCATAGGATTCCCCGTAATCGACAAAACCACCGGGCAGTGCCCAGCCGTAGGGCAGATTCTTCCGTTCTATAAGTACTATCCTGTCGCCGATTTCGATTATAATATCGACCGTCGGTGTCGGGTTTCTGAAAGTTTCAATTTCAGCCTTGCAGTGCGGACATTGCATAAGATTCTTCTTTTGCTCGTTGTTGTCTTGCGGTAAGTGCCCGAATCTCTTCCCAATTAGCGACAGTTTGCAGGTTGTGTCGATCTCTGTTCCATGGTTGCGTAAAGACAAAGGGCGTAATCTGTTCACGTGCAAGTTGTTTGCAGGTTTCAGCCCGATCATCAATGAAATATTTCAGACTATGCTGATGGATGTAACGAATTTTATCGTTATGATCGCCAGTTGCAACCACTCTGATGTTTTTTGTCGCTTTTTTGCTGAAAAAAAGATCGAGCCAGTCAAAAACCGGATTATCAAGCGGGCGAGCGGTGATGATGGTTACCTGAGAAGTGAGGGTGAAATATTCGAGACATTGTACGGCTCCAGGCATTGGGCGTAGCTGTGTTGCAAGAGAATCGGTGAGAATGTCGGTAAATATCTTTTCTACCTGCTCGCAAGGGATATCCAGGCAGTGTTCAAGTTCGAAGTTGGTTATATCTTCCTGGGTGAAAGAGCAATGCCCATACTCAGTGCAAGCCAAACGGATAAATGCTTCGGCTGTGTCGGCGATGACCCCGTCGAAATCAAACCCTATTTCCTGAATGGCGATGTTTGTCCTGGGTAGGACTCGAAGGCTACCGTCGAACATAACTGGTTTCAAGTTCTTTTATTTGCTGGCAGAGAAGGCTATTCTCCGGAGTATCGATCCCCGTAATGTGTCCCAAAGCAACAATAGCGCCGTTGATGGCATCGATTTCTGTACGCCTTTTTTTTCGTACATCCTGAAGCATTGAAGAAACATTTTCTGCCGTCTTGCTACAGACCATGCGGGTGGCCTGATAGGGATCATCCATAATCTCGATGTCTTTTTTTCCGGCAATATGCATTGCCTCGTCAATAGCGGCTTTCATACGTTTATCGATTCCCGGCAGAGTTAATAACTCACCGTTATTGCAGTCGAGAATTGCCGTCAGGGCATTGATTCCGGCGTTTACAAACAGTTTCGCCCAGAGCCTGGTGAGAATATTGTCAGCGAGATGGGTATCCAGACCTCCAGCGGAAAAGACCTCCTGGGTCTTTTGTAAGCGTTTTGCCGCTTGTTCATTCGGAGGGGCAAGAAAACCCAGATAGGTTACCCCGCTCCCGGCATGCCGGACCTGACCGGGGCCAAGCAGGGTGGCTCCTTCTGTGGTGGTCCCGAAGGCCGCTGTGGCCTTGTGTTGATGCGCTCTTACGTCCAAATGGCCGATACCGTTCTGCAGAAAGACAAGCAGTGTGTTCTCCGATAGTATCGGTTTGCAGAATTCCAGGCTGTTGATGACATCATACGATTTGACACAAAGAATTACTACGTCCACAGGATCAAGCAGCTGCGGAGCGGAGATCGCAGTAACCGAAAACCTGACCTGTTCCTCGCCAAGGTGATAAACGATCCCTTCTTCGGTCAACTGGCTGGCGCGGGCAGCATTATAATCAAGGATTGTCAGTCGATCATGATCATCCATTCCTTTTGTGATAACGGAACTGAGCAGACAGCCAAGTGCGCCTGGACCAACCAGTAGGAAGTGCATGTTGTGCCTTAGTGACTTAGAAAAACGTCTCTTGCGCTCTTTGCAAGAGACGTTTTTCGTGAAGGAACTTACACCCCTCAAGGGGGTACTAAACAGAGTCCCGCAAATCTTTTGGGCGGGATGAGCGATTTGCTATCACGCATCTTGCGTTTATAAAAAGAAAATCATGTCAGAAAAAACCATATTCTATTTTATAATCGCAGCATCTTCAACAATCGCGGCATATTTATAACCAGCACCGAAATCTTTGTTGGCAGCGAGAACGCCCTCAATAGTGACGATACTGCCTACCGCTACTGTTTCTGCGCTGGTTACCACCAGATCATGGCTGTTCTGCATGGGATTACCGGTACCATCCTGGAGATGGATCCAGTTCTTGCCCATGATCGACGGGTTGAATTTGACGACTTTGGCATGAACCTGAATTTTTTTACCGGCAAGTTCTTTGGCATCGGTAAAGATTTTCTCAACGGTGTACCCATTAGCGGCAACTGCTTTTTCGATGGATATATCTTCCAGTGGAGCAGTAGCACCGACGCTGCCACCAGACACTTCCATTGCCGGTGCAGTCTTGCTGTCGGTTTTTTCGGCCTTGACGGCGGCCGAGAAAGAATCATTTCCTTTCTCTGTTGCCGGCTGCGGTGCCGTTTCGGTTTTCTGCCCTGCGAGCCCCGAACTGAATACAACGGTTTCAAAGGTACGATCAAGAGTCTTGCTGGTGAAATTTTTCTGCACCATTCCCTCGTAATATTCAATAGCTGCTCCCTTTTCCACAGGAGTGGCGGGAATAGCTACCCATGTTTTTTTAGCCCCACTCTCAACGAGCATATAAGTATACCCGGAGGCATTCATGGTTTCGACGACCGTGCCGGATACAGTCGGAATGTTCAGCGGCGCCGGTGATTTGGGCATCGCCATGAGTTGTTCTGCAAGCAGCAGAGGAGTGACGGAGAAAAGTACGGCAAAGATAACGAAAACAAGTTTACGACACATCAGAAAAACTCCTTGGTAAAAAAATTATGGTGATTAAACGCAGACAGTTGTCAAGTTAGTCATTTTCTATGAGAAAGGCAATATGTTCAAGCAAAGCTCGGGCCCATACTTCATAGGCAGATTCGGTGATATTTATCCCGTCTTCAAGAAAAACAGGGTGATCAGCGTTGCTGAATCGATGGTGGGTGTCAAGGTAACAGCAGCCGGTCTGCATGGCGGATGCCTCAATATGACTATTAAGGTTGGTGATTGTGGAATCGGGCAATTCGGGAAGATTCATAGGAAAGAGGCTGCTGACGAGAACTTCCGCAGTCGGAAAGTCATGACTGAGTTGGACGCATATTTTTTTCAGCGTGTTGATGAACTCGTAATTGCCAGTGAGCACGTCATTCGTGCCCACCATTATCATGATCACATCGGCATGTGCAACCTGTTGCCTGATATTGGGCAGGGAGGCAAGCAGATCGGCGGTCGTCGTCTCGGGTACTCCAAAGTTAGTTACTTTATAGGAAGGCATACGCGACTGCCAGTAAAAGTACGCAATATGTGAGTCCCCTAAGAGTAATACCTGTGTCATTTGTTTCGTTCGACAGTTTAAAAATGAAAGCGTTTTAAAAAGAAAAAAGATTCGACCGTGGAAATGTCGTAATCTTATATTATCTTAGCACATGACGATTGGGCTGCCAAAGATTATCTTGAAGGATCTCAGTTCTGCATGGGGGACTTTTAAAGCCACTCATCCCGCCCAAAAGATTTGCGGGATTTTTTTAATACTCGCTTGTCGGGTACTCAGTTTAGTCCCAGTGTTGTGCGGGGATAAGTTCCTTCACGAAATTCGTTACTTGCCAAAAGCGCAATTAACGAATTTCTAAGTCACTAATAATCAGACTGTAAAACAACACAACCAAACGGAGGAACACCAATATGGTTTCTGGTTGAATGAGGGATCGCAGCCTCAAGTGAGCAGGTATCGTCTGGAGAAACAGCCGCAGTGTCGATAATCCGATACCAGGCCCGACCTTTTTTCTGCGGCTCAGGAGCCATGAAATACAAGATTTTGTCCTTGTTGCCGTTGAGCATTACAAAAAAGTCGCTCGATTCCTTGTCACAGTCTGATGCACGGAGAAGAAATGCTAGCCCCTGGCAGTCGGGCGACCTCAACGAGCACTCCATCGCGGCGCTGGTCGCCGCCGGTGCGCCGATCGACACCTTCGGCGTCGGCACCGAGCTCGTCTGCTCGGTCGACGCGCCCAGCCTCGGCGGTGTGTACAAGCTCGTCGAGCTGTTCGACGGCACCGAGACGCGGCCGATCGCGAAGTTCTCGGAGGGGAAGGGCACGCAGCCGGGCGCGCATCAGGTGCTGCGCATGAGCGACGAGCAGGGCACGTATGTGCGCGACGTTGTGGCGCTCGCGTCGGAAGAGACACCGACGCTGGCGGCAGGGCACAGCTGCGCGCGGCTCTTGTCGCCGGCGATCAAGGCTGGCGCCCGTGTGCGCGAGCCGGCCACGTTGGATGCGGTGCGCGCGCGTGTGACGCGCGGTCTCGCGGCGCTGCCGCCCGAGCATCACCAGCTGTCGCCACGCATGTCGAGCACGCCGGGGTACAGCGTGCAGCCTTCGCAGCGGTTGCTCGCGTTGCAAGCCGAGGTACGCGAGCGCTTCGTGGCAGAGGCTTCGTGAAGGTTTTCGCCCTCACCGGCGGCATCGCCTCCGGCAAGACGACCGTCGCGCGCCTGTTCGAGTCGCGCGGTGTGCCGGTGGTGTACGCCGACGAGCTCTCGCGCCACGCGGTGGAGCCGGGCAGTGAAGGCCTGTCCGAGATCGTTGCGCGCTTCGGCACCGAAGCGTTGGCCGCGGATGGCTCGCTCGATCGCAAGGGGCTCGGTGCGCGCGTGTTCGGCAGGCCAGATGAGCTCGCGGCGCTGAACGCGATCGTGCACCCCCGCGTGGGCGCGCTCGCCTTGCAAGCG
>JBBRDD010000132.1:0-13115 GCA_038204235.1 Desulfobulbales bacterium | reverse complement strand
TATCCCGGAAAAAGCCGCTGAATATCCTTCAAGGCTTTCCGGGGGACAGCAACAGCGGGTAGCTATTGCCCGGGCACTGGCGATGGACCCCAAAGTCATGCTCTTTGATGAACCAACTTCAGCTCTCGACCCGGAAATGGTTGGTGAGGTCCTCGATGTCATGAAGCAGCTCGCCCGGGAAGGCATGACCATGATCGTGGTCACCCATGAAATGGGCTTTGCCCGCGAGGTGGCCGACCGGGTCATCTTTATGGATGAGGGAAAGGTGGTTGAGGTGGGCACACCGGAACATTTCTTCACCAACCCGCAGGAAGAAAGAGCGAAGCTGTTTTTGAAGCAGGTGCTCTAATTGATAGCGTCGTAAAAATTCTTCATCTGCTTCGTTGCCACAAATTTTCTATCATATGAAGCTTTTTACTTAGCCATCGTGAAATTCAACTTCTTCATCTGGTTCCCATGCGTTGCATGGGAACCAGATGAACATTTTTACAACGCTGAAAACGAATATGTCAAACAATAAAGACTACAACAAAACCTATCCTATTTCATGGGATCAACTGCACCGCGACTCCAAGGCACTTGCCTGGCGTTTGCTCAACATCGGACCTTTCAAGGGAATAATTGCCATTACCCGCGGAGGGTTAGTGCCGGCAGCCATCATTGCCCGTGAGTTGGATATCCGCCTGGTGGACACCATCTGTCTTTCCAGCTATGACTGGCAGGACAGAAAAGGCGAGGTCAACACCCTGAAGTCGTTTGATGGTGATGGAAAAGGCTGGTTGATAATCGACGATCTCGTGGATACCGGGCGAACCGCACAGGTGGTCCGGGAAATTGTGCCGGCGGCCCATTTTGCTACGGTGTATGCAAAACCTGCCGGGCGGCCTCTGGTTGATACGTTTATCACCGAGGTGAGCCAGGATACCTGGATTCTTTTTCCGTGGGACACTGAATCGCAGTTTGTTGTGCCGCTTGCCGGCAGGGATAAGACCTGAGTCTAAAAGGATATCGGTATGAAAAGCACATTCGATTTCTGGCAGGATCATTCCGATCAGTTTCTGGTGATGGCCAATCTCTGGGATAGAAAAACGGTTATGGAAAAACCCGATGCTGTCGGAAAAAAGACCGGGGACTGCGGTGATACCATAACCATTTATCTTGCTGTCAATAAAGGTGTTGTGGAGCAGCTGACCTATGAACTGGAAGGGTGCATAAACACCAATGCCTGTGCCAATGTGCTGGCTGAGCTGGTGGAAGGAAAACCGGTGGAGCATTGCTGGAATGTGACACCAACCGATATTATCGATTTTCTGCAGACCCTGCCGGAGGACCATCATCACTGCGCCGAACTGGCCGTTGGCACCCTGTATCTGGCCCTGGCTGATTGGGCAAAAAACTGAGTGAAAAATTGTCTCTGCTCAGTGGATCGGTTCGGGAGGGTTGGGGCTCCATTCAAGTATCTGACCCTGGCCGTATGACATTTTAATGATATACTCGGCAAACTGATAGTCCAGATCCTTTTCATCCGGCCCGGTTGGCCCTGTGCAGGTGGCGAGAAATATGTCCGCCATTTCCATGATGATTGATCGGAAAGGCCCACTGACCACCATGTTGTCTATGGTGTGCTCCCCCAGATTATGCACGGTAAATCTAACCATCGCAACGCCTCACAGATGAAGAGTTTTTTATATCGACAATACCGATAAACTCGTAAAAACATTAAATTTCAGATGGTTAAGTAAAAAGCTTCATGTTCGAGGCGTGTAGATTTCACTATTATTTCGGCGTACTAAGGTACGTCGTAATGATAGTGAAATTTGCAACAACGAAGAAGATGAAGAGTTTTTACGACACCATCAATCCGTGTCTCTTGTGTAACAATACAGCCATTACCCCGATAGTAGAACAACTTGGCTGAAAAAGGAAGTGCATCAGAAAATAATATGAAACAGCTTACTACACCCCGCATGGACCAATGCATCGGCTGCCAATCCTGTTCCCTGGCCTGTGCCCGCCTTGTCTATCATCGGATCTCCTGGAATACTGCCGGAATCCGTATTCATTCCTCGGGTGGTCTTTCCACCGGTTTTATCGCCAACAGATGTCTGGCCTGTGATCCGCCTCCCTGCGCTGAAGTGTGCCCAACCGGAGCTTTTTCCAACCGACCCGGAGGCGGGGTTATCATGAAAAAAAATATGTGTATTCAGTGCGGAAAATGTATTGATGCCTGCCCCGTTGACGCCATTTACCGGGATCGCCGGGGAGATGTCTACGTCTGCATCCACTGTGGCCAGTGTGTCTCGTTCTGCCCGCAGAATTGTCTGGAAATGGTCGACAGCCACAGTATAGAAGAGGTGCTGGTATGATCAGGGAGGAGTTTCGCATTCTGCTGGTCGATGTTGCCTCAGGCAAAGGAAGAATTGTCCTGCTCGATGGTCGCAATGAAGTGGCCGGTGGCAGCGGACTTGCTGCGCTGCTCTATATGCAATATGGTCGGCCTGAACTACCCTGGAACGATGCAACACAGCCGTTGATTTTTGCCATCGGTCCTTTGACCGGCTATTTCCCGCTTATGAGCAAAATGGTCTGTTCATTCAAATCGAATTATCATGGGGAATACACTGAAAGTCATGCCGGGGGGCGTGCTGCGCTGTCGCTCAGATTTTCCGATCTTGATGCACTTGTTCTGGTCGGTAAAGCAAAACGACTGAGTTGTCTCGGCATCGGTGCAAACCGTCTCGAGCTCAAGGATGCCAGTTTCCTGCGCGGCACTGATGCGGAAAGCTCCGGCAAATTGATCCGAAGGATGTTTAAAAGCGGCAGTGGTCACAGATCGATCATGCGCATCGGCCCATCAGGTGAAGTCGGCTCGGCTATGGCCTGTATCAATGTCGATACCTACCGGCATTTTGGCCGGATGGGCGGCGGTGCAGCCATGGGCGCAAAAAATATCAAAGCTATCGTTATCCACGGTGACTCCGATTTTGACGTACCGCCCGGAAAAGAGTATTCCCGACTGTATAAGGAAGTGTATACCAAGGTTACTTCCACCGATATGATGCGCAAATATCATAATCTGGGAACTCCGGCTAATCTGCAGGGCCTCAATGATATCTCGTCTCTGCCCTGGCGCAATCTGCAGCAGACCAGTGACCCCGGTATATCTACGATCACCGGCAAGAGTTTTGCCGACCAGACCCTGCTTCGAAACGGCGCCTGTTCCGGCTGCCCGGTCGGCTGTATCCATATCGGATTTATTCGGGAAAAGATGGCCACCGACAACCGCTACCATTATCACCAGGTGGCCTATGATTATGAGCCGATCTTCGCCGCCGGAACCATGCTTGGGGTGACCAACAGCTTTGATGTGCTGCGCATCCTGGACGTCATGGAAAAGGTGGGGCTTGATGCGATGTCCGGCGGAGTGGCCCTTGGCTGGGCAACCGAGGCAACAGAGCAGGGACTGATTTCGATCAAAGAGACCCTTGTTCCACTTTCTTTCGGCGATGCTGCAGCCTATCAGCAGGCGGCAAGGCATCTCGGCCGGGGCAGCAACGATTTTTACCGGCTTCTTGGTCAGGGGACGCTGAAGGCTGCGGCGGTCTATGGCGGCGGTGATTTTGGCTGCGTCCTCGGGCAGGAAATGGCCGGATATGCCACCGGCGAGCTGTTTTTTGCCGCACAGACCCTTGGCTTTCGGCATTCTCATCTTGATACCGGGGCCTACAGCTATGACCAGAAAAATTCGGACAAGGATATAACGCGAGCGGTCGATTTTTTGATCGACGATGAGCCCGGCCGAGCTTTTCTCACCTCAATGGTAGGTTGCCTCTTCGCCCGATCTGTCTATACTGAAGAGCAGCTGGCTGAATGTCTGCGGACGGTTGGCTTTGACAAACTGTCCAGCTCGATTCCACAGGTTTCCGAACATATCCGCGCCCTGCGCTGGAAGGTGCGGGCCCAAACTGGTTTTGATCCGGATAACTTTGCCATCCCGAAACGTTTTTATCAGGTGAAAACCTGGAAAGGCCAGGTTGATAAGGAGTATCTCGACAGCTTGAAGCAGGAGTACGGCAAACGAATCCAGGCTATTATCGCCGGGGATTGAATACGATTTATCAATAAAAAAGGCCGATTCCTGTTGGTAGGGAATCGGCCTTTTTTGTTTGATACGGTAAAGCGTGCTACTCTATCTTACAGCAGGTCGGCAATAGCCTCTTTCTCGGAGAGCAGCTCGGCCTCGGTGGCTTTCATCATTTTGCGGGCGAAGTCGCCGATTTCCAATCCTTTGATTTCTTTCCATTCGCCGTTTTCACAGGTGATCGGCAGGGCGTACATAATATCTTCGTCGATGCCGTAGCTGTTGCCGCCGCTGAAGACACCCATGCTGACCCATTGCCCGTTGGAGCCAAGAGCCCAGTCCCGAATATGGTCAACGGCGGAAGATGCGGCTGATGCTGCGCTGGATGCGCCGCGGGCCTTGATGATGGCTGCACCGCGTTGCTGAACGGTCGGAATGAAGTCGTTGACATACCAGTCATTGTCGACTTTGTCTTTTACCGGTACGCCGTCAACCGTTGCATAGCTGATATCGGGGAACTGTGTTGCCGAATGGTTACCCCAGACGACCATTTTTTGTACCTTGGTCGAATGGCTGTCGGTTTTGGCGGCGATCTGCGACAGCGAACGGTTGTGGTCAAGACGCATCATCGAGGTGAAATTGCGCGGATTGAGATCCGGGGCATTTTTCATGGCGATAAGGGCGTTTGTATTGGCCGGGTTGCCAACTACGAGTACTTTGACGTTACGGTTGGCATTATCGTTAAGCGCTTTGCCCTGAACAGTAAAGATCGCGCCGTTGGCCTTCAGCAAATCGGAGCGCTCCATTCCCGGACCACGTGGTCTTGACCCGACCAGGAGTGCGTATTCGACATCTTTGAAGGCAACATTGGGATCATCGGTGGTAACAATACCGGCTACCAGCGGGAACGCGCAGTCGTTGATTTCCATAACCACACCTGCCAGGGCGCCCATTGCCGGTGGGATCTCGAGGAGCTGGAGTATTACCGGTTGGTCTTTTCCGAGCATATCACCTGATGCAACGCGGAATATGAGAGAGTAACTGATCTGTCCGGCGGCACCGGTGATTGCAACGCGTACTGGGGTTTTCATGCGGTTCTCCTTTAAAAATTAATTTGGATTGTATCACAAAAACGTTTTGTTAAGCGCGAACAGGAGGCAAGATACCATAATGTTCAGGATGAATCCAGCTCAAGGCGACGGAGAACTATGAATTTAGTATCAGTAGTATTGATGTCAAACATCAGGTTGTTGGGCTGGCGGAGTTTGTCGGTTTTCCGTATCCTCCACCGCCCGGTGTTTTGATAATAAAAATATCGCCCGGCGACAAATTAACCTCATCGTTACCTGCCAGAAGAGTAGTGGTACCGTCCGGATGACATACGCTGTTCACCCCTTTTTTCCCTGGTTCGCCGCCGGCGAGCCCGTAGGGTTCGGTTTCCCGGTGCGAGGAGAGAACGGTGGCTGTCATTGGTTCCAGAAAGCGAATTTTACGTATTACACCATCCCCACCGCGGAAATTGCCTGTGCCACCGGAGCCGTGACGGATGGCAAAAGATTCCACCCGTACCGGAAAACGCCATTCGACAACCTCCGGGTCGGTCATCCTGGTATTGGTCATATGGCTATGTACCGCGCTGGTGCCGGGATGATCAGGGCCGGCCCCAGTGCCGCCGCAGATGGTTTCGTAATTTTGGTGGGCGGCATTCCCGTAGACAAAATTATTCATTGTCCCCTGCGAAGAGGCGAGCAGACCAAGGGCGCCGAACAGGGCATCGGTGATAGCCTGGGAGACCTCGGTATTGCCGGCGATAACCGCCGCCGGGTATTCCGGACTGATCATGGTTTGCGGTGGTATGATGAGCCTGAGAGGTTTCATGCATCCTTCGTTGAGCGGGATATTATCGGCAACCAGGCACCGGAAAACATACAGCACCGCTGCTTTGCATACTGCCGTCGGGGCATTGTAGTTGCCGCTGCTCTGCGGCGAAGTTCCGGTGAAATCGATAATCGCCTCGCGCTTTTCCTTATTGACCGATATCTTTACCTGGATCTGCCGGCCACCATCCATGGGATAGGTGAAAGCGCAGTCCTGCAGCACATCGAGCACCCGGCGCACCGATTCTTCGGCATTGTCCTGTACGTGCTGCATATAGGCATGGACCACGGCGATGGTGTAATGGGCGACCATTTTGCCGAGCTCTCTGAGTCCGGTTTCATTGGCGGCAATCTGGGCGGCAAGATCGGCCATGTTCTGGTCGATATTGCGGCAGGGATAGCGGCCGGAGCCAAGCAGATTGCGGGTCTCCTGCTCCCTGAGCACTCCTTCCTTGACGAGGAGGAAGTTGTCGATGAGTACCCCCTCCTCCTCGATGTGATGGCTGTCCGGAGGTGATGAACCGGGAGTCCTGCCGCCAATGTCGGCGTGATGACCTCTTGAGGCGACATAAAAGAGGACTTCTTGCTCGTCCTCAGCAAATACGGGGGTTATCACGGTTACATCGGGGAGATGCGTGCCGCCGTTATAGGGAGCATTCAACATATAGACATCGCCCGGCCGCATGCTGGAGCGGTTTTCCCGGATGATGGTTTTAATGGATTCCCCCATCGAGCCGAGGTGGACGGGCACGTGGGGCGCATTGGCGACCAGCTGACCGCGCGGATCAAACAGCGCGCAGGAAAAATCGAGCCGCTCTTTGATATTGACTGAATAGGCAGTGTTGGCCAGCGTCGCACCCATCTGTTCGGCAATAGACATAAAGAGATTATTGAAAATCTCGAGCATGACCGGGTCGGCAGTGGTACCCATGGCATGTTGTGCCGTTCTCTTTTTGGCGCGGACAAGCAGGAGATGGCCCAGCCTGTTTAATTCGGCCGACCAGCCGTCTTCGACGACAACAGTTCCGGTCTGCTCGGCAATGATGGCCGGGCCGACGATGTGCTGTCCGGTCAGCAGTTGCTCGCGAAGATACAAAGGTGTGCTGCCATACTGCCCATTGCTGAACATCTGCACCAACGCATGCGGGGCCGGTTCTGCATCAGCGGCAGCCAGGGTGGGCTCAGCAATTATCGATTCCGAACCACCCACTGCTTCGACGGAAAGTGCTTCGACCACCAGTCCTCTCTCCCGGGCGATAAAACCAAATTGTTGCTTATGGGCCTGTTCAAAGGCTTCGGTCATCTCTTGGAGACCGTCGACATCGACAAGCAGTGCAGTGTCGGTGCCTTCATAGCGAAGGTGCACCTTGCGCAGCACCCGGATGGATTCTTTGGCGATATCCTGGGCGAGAACCTCATCTTCCACCTCGGTAATAAGTGGTAGGCTGGCCTGGTCGATATGGTGCAGTGCCTCGGGGGTGAGCGGGAATTCGAGGTGTACTTCGCGCAGGGCTCTGATATCTGCCAGCCCCATGCCATACGCGGAGAGGACTCCGGCGAAGGGATGGAGAAAAACTCGGCTCATCCCCAGGGCATCGGCGACCATACAGGCATGCTGGCCGCCGGCACCGCCAAAACAGTTCAGGGTATATTCGGATACATCGTAACCGCGCTGCACGGATATTTTTTTTATGGCGTTGGCCATGTTTTCCACGGCAATACGTAAAAAACCCTCAGCCACTTGCTCCGGAGACGGCTTTGGACCGGAGGTGTCTCTGGCAATGGTTGCCGCGAGTTCGGCAAAGCCGTTGCGTACCGACAGAGTGTCAAGTGGCTGGTTGCCGCTATCGCCAAACACATGCGGAAAATAATCCGGCTGGATCTTGCCGAGGATGACGTTGCAGTCGGTTACCGCCAGAGGTCCGCCCCGGCGATAGCAGGCCGGGCCGGGGTTGGCACCGGCTGATTCCGGGCCTACCCGGTATCTGGCCCCGTCAAAATGAAGAATCGATCCACCGCCGGCCGCGACGGTATGAATATGCATCATTGGGGCACGCATACGCACTCCGGCCACCATGGTTTCGAAGCTTCTCTCGTATTCGCCGTTATAGTGGGTAACATCGGTGGAGGTCCCACCCATATCAAAACCAATGAGTTTGGTGAAGCCGCCCATGGCTGCCGTCTTGACCATGCCGACAACCCCGCCGGCCGGGCCGGAAAGGATGGCGTCCTTTCCCTGGAACAGCTGGGCATCGGTCAGGCCGCCGTTTGACTGCATAAACATCAGTTTTGGGCCGGAATCACCGCAGCTGCCGAGTTGGCTGGCGACCTGATCGACATAGCGTCGGAGAATAGGCGAGAGATAGGCATCGACTACCGTGGTATCACCCCGGGAAACCAGTTTCATCAGGGGGCTGACCTGGTGGCTGACGGAAATCTGGCTGAAACCGATTTCTCTGGCAATTTCGGCAACCGCACTTTCATGTTCCGGGTAACGATAGCCATGCATAAAAACGATCGCGACGGCGCGGATACCTTGATCGTACGCTTCCTGCAATCCTTTTTTTGCACCCTTTTTGTCGAGGTCAACGATAATTTGGCCGTGTGCTGAAACCCGCTCGGCTACCTCAAGTGCTTGTTGATAGAGCATTTCCGGCAAAACGATGTGGCGGGCAAAAAGATCGGGACGGGTCTGGTAGCCGATGCGCAAGGCGTCACCAAAACCACTGGTCGTCACCAAAAGAGTGGGGTCGCCTTTGCGTTCGAGCAGTGCGTTGGTGGCGACCGTGGTGCCCATTTTAACTGCACCGATTATGTTGTCGGGGATTGGTGCTGCAGGGTCGATATGCAGGAGTTGGCGTATTCCATGGACGGCGGCGTCCCGGTATTTTTCGGGATTTTCCGAGAGAAGCTTATGGGTAACGAGGCTGCCGTCCGGTTTTTTGGCGACGATATCGGTAAAGGTGCCGCCACGATCAATCCAAATCTGCCATTGTGTCATTTTCTGGTCCTTTGGTGTTTTGATCCAGCACGTAATGCAAAAGTAAGAGATTGATATATTAAACAAAAATGTTATGCTTAATGATTATTTGTCGACAGAACGTCATTATTTTGGAATAGTTGCAAGAACTGTAGGGAAAGTCAATATCATTGTCGCATAGGCTGTAATTTGCTGATTCAAATAGTTGTATTGGAGGCGAAGTCGAAGAACCAAAAAAAAATACCATCAGGAGGGGAGAAGTATGAAAGTCCGGAAAAATGTTGTGACTGTATTGGCATCAATGATCTTTGGTCTCGGAATAACAGCGGGGGCAATGGCTGCCGGCTGGGATATGCCGACGCCTTATCCTGATAAGACCTTTCATACCCAGAATATCGCAATCTTTGCTGAAGATGTGGCAAAGGCGACAGACGGAAAGCTGACAATCAAGATACATTCCGCCGGATCTCTCTATAAACATCCAGAAATAAAAAATGCGGTTCGTGGCGGGCAGGTACCTCTCGGCGAATTCTTCCTGTCGCTGCTCTCGAATGAAAATCAGGTTTATGGTGCGGATTCCCAGCCTTTTCTGGCCACCAATTACGATGAGGCGAAAAGGCTCTGGGATGCCCAGCGGCCGATTGTCACCAAGCTCCTTGATAAAGAGGGGTTGATGCCGTTGTTCTCCGTGCCCTGGCCACCGCAGGGACTGTATACCAAAAAAGAAATCAAGACCGTGGATGATCTGAAGGGAATTAAATTTCGGGCCTATAACGCCACACTTGAACTTTTTGCCAATAAGATTGGTGCCGCACCTACCCAGATAGAGGTTCCGGACATTCCCCAGGCCTTTGCCACCGGCCGTGTCGATGCCATGATTACCTCACCCTCGACGGGGGCAAACTCAAAGGCATGGGACTTTGTCACCCATTACACCGATATTCAGGCCTGGCTGCCGAAAAACATTGTTGTCGTCAACAAAAAAGCCTTCCGAAAACTCGATAAGAAAACGCAAGCCGCCGTTCTGACAGCAGCAAAAGATGCTGAAGTCAGAGGTTGGGAAATGAGTAAAAAAGAGACCGCCGAAAAGACCGCCATTTTAAAAGACAATGGCATCATTGTTGTCACTCCCAGCCCCGAACTTATGACCGGACTGAAAAAAATTGGTGCCTCTATGCTCGAGGAATGGAAGAAGCAGGCCGGGTCGGAAGGCGCTGAACTGCTCAAAGGATATCAGGTACAATAAAGAGGGCTTATGCGCAGGTGGCTGGATGGTTTATATACAACGAGCGGCTGGCTTGCTGCAGGTTGTATCGCCCTGATTTGTCTGCTGGTGATCTGCCAGGTTATGCTCAACCTGGCGGATCGGATCAGTACTCTTCTGACCGGCAGCGCCATCGGGCTTACCATCCCGTCTTATGCCGATTTTACCGGCTTTCTTCTCGCCGCCGCCTCTTTTCTGGCTCTGGCGCATACCCTGCGTGAGGGAGCGCATATCAGGGTAGTCCTACTCGTCAGTCGATTGCCTGAGACAATTCGCCGACTGGTCGAATTCTGGTGTATTGGTTTTGGCCTGGCGGTTACCCTCTATTTTACCTGGTATACGGCTATGCTCAGCTATGAATCGTATACCTATAATGACCTTTCTCCCGGGATGATCGCGGTGCCCATCTGGATACCTCAGACAGCCATGCTTTTCGGTCTTCTTGTCCTGGCGCTTGCCCTGTCTGATGAATTGGTGGGGATGTTTCGCGGTAATACTCCCTGCTATGCAGGAAAAGGAGAACAGCTACTAACCGGGGATCGACAACCAAAGCCCGCATCTTCTGCCGTTAAATAAAAAAAATATGTCGGAAATAACTCTCACCCTGGTTTTACTTCTTCTGTTGTTTTTTCTGCTGGGCAGCGGTGTCTGGGTGGCTTTTTCGCTGCTGGCGGTGGGAATGGCCGGAATGGCCCTGTTTTCCGATGCGCCGCTGGGTGAAGTGATGGCCACCACAATCTGGGGGGCGAGTAACGGCTGGGCCCTTGCCGCTCTGCCGCTTTTTATCTGGATGGGGGAAATTCTTTTTCGCTCCCGCCTGTCCGAGGATATGTTTACCGGGCTGTCGCCATGGCTGACGCATCTTCCCGGCCGACTGCTGCACGTGAACATTCTCGGCTGCGGTATTTTTGCTGCTGTTTCCGGTTCTTCTGCCGCAACTGCCGCGACGATTGGCAAAATGTCCATCCCCGAGCTGGCCAAACGGAATTATCCGGTCAATATGATGATCGGTACCCTGGCCGGCTCGGCCACCCTTGGCCTTCTTATTCCGCCGTCGATTATTCTAATTGTCTATGGGGTGGCAACGGAGCAGTCGATTGCCCGGCTGTTTATTGCCGGAGTGCTGCCGGGCTGCCTGCTGGTGACGCTTTTTGTCGGCTATGTGGTCATCTGGTCGCTGTTGCACCCCAAGGCCATCCCCTCGGGTGACCCGTCCCTGCCGATGCGCGAGAAGCTGATTCGTTCCCGCCGGCTTATTCCGGTCTGTTTGTTGATTGGCGGGGTGATTGGCTCCATTTATTCAGGAATAGCATCACCTACCGATGCGGCGGCAGTCGGCGTGCTGCTGGCCCTTGTTCTCTCATGGTACACCGATTCTCTTTCCCGGCAGACCTTTCTCGATGGTCTGATGGGGGCGACGAAAACTTCCTGCATGATCGCTTTTATCCTGGCCGGAGCCGCATTTCTCACGGTGGCCATGGGATTTACCGGCATCCCGAAGATGCTGGCGATCTGGATAGGCGGTCTCAACCTGTCGCCGTATGCGCTTCTCGGGGCGCTCACCCTGTTTTTTATTATTATGGGCTGCTTCCTGGATGGTATTTCGGTGGTGGTGCTGACTACCTCGGTGGTTATGCCGATGGTCGAGCAGGCAGGGATTGATCCGCTCTGGTTTGGGATTTTTGTAGTTATTGTCGTGGAGATGGCCCAGATCACCCCGCCGGTGGGGTTTAATCTGTTTGTTATTCAAGGGTTGACCGGGATGGATATTTTGAAGGTGGCCTATGCTGCGGCGCCATTCTTTCTCTTGTTGCTGGTCGGCCTGGGCCTGATTGTTGCTTTTCCGGAGATTGTTACGGTGCTGCCTGATATGATGAGTGGGTAAGGCAGTTTTAAGACGCTGCAGCCCGCGACGCCTGATCGTACAGGCTGGACATCAGTCTGAGCAGGGCGGCTGCCTGGCTCCCGACTATACGAGTAGTATGTCGGGGGCCAGCCAAAAATCTACAACGAAGGAGATCGAGTTTTTTACGACGCCATCATTTCTTGTTGTCTTCTTTCATCAGCTTATAAGTAATACTGTCCACCAGTGCCTGCCAGCTGGCTTCAATGATATTGACGGAAACGCCGACCGTCCCCCAGTTGCAGTGTGGGTCCTTGCTGTCAACCAGGACCCGGACCCGCGCCTGGGTGCCGTGTTCGCCGGAGAGGACGCGGACTTTATAGTCGGTCAGCTCCATTTCTTCCAGGCATGGGTAAAAGCGCAGCAGCGCCTTGCGAATGGCGCAGTCAAGTGCATTGACCGGCCCATCGCCCATGGCTGCAGTATGGACCTCACTGCCGCCGATAAACAGGCGTATGGTCGCCTCGGTGAGCGGCGGTTTATCCATCCGGTATTTGTGGTTCATGACCCGAAAACTCTCAAGCCTAAAGTAGTTCCGCTGTAGCCCCATGGCCCGGCGCATAAGCAGCTCAAAGCTCGCCTCCGCTCCTTCGTATTGAAAACCCTGATTTTCCAGCTCTTTTAATTCACTGATGATGGTTGCCAGCACCGGGTCGTCCGACTCGAGTTTGAGCCCCCATTTTTTTGCCTTATGGAGAATATTGGAGCGCCCGGACTGATCGGAGATGAGAATTCGGCGGAAGTTGCCGACCTTGTCCGGGTCAATATGTTCGTAGGTCAGCGGATTTTGTTTAACGGCACTGACATGAATGCCGCCCTTGTGGGCAAATGCCGATTGCCCGACGTAGGGTTGATATCGGTTATGGGGGAGATTGGCCAGTTCATTGATGAGGCGCGACGCAGAATAGAGGTGGTCGATATGTTTGCGTACCTCGCATTCGACGCCCAGCTTAAACACCAGGGCGGGGATGATGGAGGTTAAATTGGCATTGCCGCATCGTTCGCCAAAG
>JBBRDD010000131.1:0-13308 GCA_038204235.1 Desulfobulbales bacterium | reverse complement strand
TGCCTGATGCAGTTGACAGCAATTCCAACAAATGGTAGATACACAGCACGTGTCGGGATGTAGCGCAGTTTGGTAGCGCACTTGTCTGGGGGACAAGGGGCCGGAGGTTCAAATCCTCTCATCCCGACCATTAATTTCAAGGACTTAGAGCTTATGGCTTTAAGTCCTTTTTTGTTTTAAGTGCAAAATAAGTGCAGAGAATGCTCGTTATACTGGGTCTGTCTGGTTGTGGTTGTTCCTATAGGGGGGCATGAAGACGTAGAAACTTTATATATGGCAAAGTCTTGATACTTTTATGATACTTTTGCTAGATTATATGGGGACTGCGGCGGAGTGGACTGAAATTTTTAGGCTGAAATACTAAATACAAGAAACTTTTTGGTTTTATATTACGTTGTGGTGTTTTTTGCACGTAAACGTAGAAACATTTAATAAGAAAACGGGTGTCGAGTCTGAATGATTCGACACCCGTTTTTTTTGGTTTTTATTCCGGGATAAGGGCCCGGCTAAAGAAAATTACCTGCCCGAGGACGTGGAGGCTTTTAATGTCAGCTTCGAAGGCTTCGAATTCTTTTTTGTTGTCTGAGATAATCATTATTTTTCCGTCAAGGCGATAGGATAACCTCTTTATCATGACGGTATGATCAACACGCAATGCGTAGATCTCTCCTTCCTTTATATGTTTGCGACCTGTGTCGATTAGTACTGTGTCCCGTGACTGGATAGTCGGAAACATGGAATCTCCGGTTACCCTCATGAGAACAAGATTTTTGCTCGATGTTGTTACCGCATTCAACCAAGACTTTCTAAACGCGTAGTACCCTTCAATATCTTCAGAAAGAACAAACGATCCACCACCAGCCGACAGCTTTGCTTCGGCAAGGGGAATATAGTCGAACATCTCGTGATCGGGGTTGTCCCACTGAGGAATGACCGTCTGGCCATTTTCATCAACCTTGATTGTTTGTGGCATTTCTTCATGCCTGGATCCAGGCTGCGTCTTGTTAACCTTGGCCCTTGGCTCTTCGCCGGTCATCAACCAGGTTGGGTTAATTTCAGGATGTATTTCTAATAATTTCGACAGAAAACCATGATCAGGCAATCGTTTGTCACTTTCGTAGTTGGCGATTGTGTTTTTGCTTACGCCAGCCATAGGCGCATACGCTTCTCTTGGAGTGTCACCTCTTAGAGTTTTTATCCTGTTACCTATAGTGGTCATAGCACAATTGTGGTTGTCGGTTGTTGTTTTTTAAAGTGACAACCACAAACGTATTTTTGTGTCTAGGTTGTCAGTTAGTCTAATGCTCTATTTTAATTGAATTTCTGCTCTATAAATACAACAAACGTGGTTGTCACTTCTAGAAAGTTAAGTGTAAACCACAAATATAGTTGACCGACACACGTATGTTGGTGTAGATTTGTAGTCAATGAATACATGTGTATTCGCTTATGAGATCAATCTACCACATAGGCAAGGTTGATAACAACGTCTGATTTTTTGTTCAATTTAGACAGTGAGATGTGAGTATGTCGGATAGTGAAATGAGCAACCTTACTCAGCAAGAAAGAAATCTCGTTAAAGAGGTGCTCACTAGAGCATGGCTGTCTTTTCATTTGAATAGCGAGACAGACCACCACGAGGACAATTTGGGGACTTTTTCTCCTTTATCTAAGGAGCAAGTCAACTCGTTAGCGAATGCAATAAATAAGATTTGATAGTGGAATAGTTCTAATGGTCAAGCAGCTCAGTTTATTCAGCCAACCGAGTTTGAATATCGGCAAGAAGCTCAAAGAGCAAATGGCGACTACCGCAAAGAACAGTCGGTTTTCGCGGGAAGAATTACTTGACAGGATGAACGATCTGGCAAGCCGCTACGGCGTTCGCCTGGTTAAGGGGAACGGTCAGGGACTTACTATGGCAACCTTGGAAAAATGGCTTAATGCGGGAGCTATGGAACATATACCTGGCATCAATAGTTTGCTCATTTTTTGCGCTGCGACCGGAGATCTTGGTCCCATGCGCGATGTGCTTGCGCCTCTCGGCGGAATGTTGATTGAGGAGAGTGACGTAAAATTACTATTGTGGGCCAAAGAGTATCATCGGGCCAAAGACGCCAGAACCAAGATGCGCAAGCTGGAGATGGACCTATGAGTTCGAAGGAAATAAGGAAGCAGGCGCGAGCGTGGATGGTTCTACACGATATCAGGGTAATGGACATTCAAAAAGCCCTGAAACTAAAGACTCATGTTCAAATATCATTCACCCTTTCCGGGGTTAAGCATCATCGCAAGGTGTTGGCCTACCTGTGCGAACGTGGCTGTCCTGTCGAATACCTTGACCTGCCGAAAGATATGGAGAAGACGGCATGAAGGTTAAGACATCGGAACTCGTGGACGCTATGGGTGTTTCAAAACAGGCAATAGCTAAACGAGCCAAGAAAGAGCAATGGCAACCGACCGGAGACCGTGTAAAAGGCGGTGGCAACGTCTATGCTTTAGACACCCTACCAAAAGACGTGCAACGTGCTGTGGTTGCCAGGCAACAAGTGGAACAACTTCCGATCCTGGTTACGGCCAAGTCGTTAGAAATAGTCAAGCCGCACAAAACTGCCCAAACTCCGATCGTACTGAATGAAAAAGAAATGCAAAGTGCTGGGAACAAAGCTGCTTTGTTACGCCTCTATACTATAGCACTGGCCTCCGCGCCCTGGGGCAAGAAGGTCGAAGCCAGGGAAGAATTCGTCGCTGCCTATAACTCCGGCATTGCCTGGCCAACCCTTTATGAAGAGATTGGACCAGTCTCCTGGAAAACCCTTGATAGCTGGGCCAACAAGGTGAAAAAGCACGGCAATGACTGTTTGTATTTAGCAGACAGGCGCGGTCGCCATCTACGCGGCACCTGCAGCCTGACAGATGAACAGACAGATATCTTCTTGCGCTGCGTGCTCAATCCAAACAAACCGCTTATCGCCGAATCATACCGCGTTTCATCGGCAATCATGAACCAGAAAGGGATCGAAAACAAACACAGTGAGGCCACTTATCGGCGCTGGCTGGAACGCTGGCGATCGCGCAATTACGATTTGTGGATCTGGGCCCGCGAAGGTGCAAAGGCCTGGAACGACAAATGCGCCACCTACATCGAGCGCGATATCAATTTACTCCAGGTTGGTGATGTGATCGTGGCCGATGGTCACAGTTTGAACTTTGAGATCATCAATCCATGGACCGGCAAGCCGACCAACCACATGACCCTGATCCTGTTCTACGATATGCGGTCAAACATGCCGCTCGGCTGGGAAATTATGCCGACAGAGAACACCGCCGCCATCTCTTCTGCTCTTCGCCGGGCGGTGATGCGTCTCGGCAAGTATCCCCGCGTAGTATATCTGGATAACGGCCGGGCTTTTAAGGCCAGATTTTTCAATGGTACCGACTTTGACGAGGCAGGATACGCCGGTGTTTATGAGCGTATGGGCTGTCAAACCATCTTTGCCTGGCCCTACCATGGCCAGTCGAAAACAGTCGAACGTTTTTTCGGCACATTCTCCGAGCTTGAGCGAATGTCGCCTACCTATACCGGAACCAGCATCGAGAAGAAACCACCCCGGATGCTGCGTGGTGAGAAAAAGCATATACGGCTGCATGCTCAGCAATTCGGCGGCCGCTGCCTGACTCTGGAAGAGGCACATATCGTTATCGCCGCCTGGTTTGACGAGTACGCTAAACGGCCACAGCGCGGCCATATGCTCGGGGATTGCCCGAGGGAAGTCTTTATTGAAGGTAAGGGCCCAGGCATAGACCGAGCGGAACTGACCTGGTTGATGATGAGCCTGGAGATAAAAACCATCCATCGTAACGGCATCACCTTTCAGGGCCAGCACTATTATCACCCGGCCCTGTATGGTCGAAAACATCCGGTCACCGTGCGCTACGACCTGCAGGATACCAGTTCTTTATGGGTGTTTGATCAGTCCGGCGAGCTGCTCTGCGAGGCAACCCCGAAAGAGCAACTGCACCCAGCAGCCGCCCAGCTTGGCAGCGAGGCAGATAAAGAACAGCTCCGGCTGCATATCGAAGAGAAACGCCACCAGGAGAAAATGACCACTTCATCGGCCATGGCTCTCTTACGGGACGAGGTACTGCCTGAACACCGTCGACAGATGGCGGCAATCGGCGTGATGGATGATTCAGCGCCTTTGATCGAAAGCAAAGCCGGCAAGAAGATGATCAGCTTTGATTTCGAAAAATCCAAGCTGGAGGCTGCCGAGAATATCCGGCTGCAGCAAGAAGCAGAGGCCAGAGATTTTCGTGAAGGCCTCTATAAGCTCGATGAAAGCGATCGCTACGAACGGCTGGTGGAACTCACCGCCCAGGGGGTGGAGCTGGATCAGGACTGGACCGGGTTTATGACCATGTTTGAGAAGACCCCAGCCTACGAGAACCACAAAGAATACTGGGAAGCGTGCTCTATGAAATACGGCTTGATGTACCGGTCGAGCCAGGCTGCGTCAAATGTTGCCTCGTGACCGATTCTACAGCAGACATTTGCAATAAAAAAGGCCCGGACCTGTTCGAGCAGCTCCGGGCCATACTTACAACCTTCTAGATAAAGGAAAGCTATGGGTACCAGTATAAAATTCACGCCCTCATTTGTCCAGACCAAAAACGTCCGGGCCTTTGACACCATGATGCAAGGTTTGCTGATCGGTCGCTGCGGCAAGGGTGAGGGAGACGAGCGACTCGGCTGTGTTTATGGCAGGGCCGGACGTGGCAAGACCAGGACAGTGCAGGGTTGGGCGGCAAAAACAGGCAGTGTCTATATCGAAACGGTTTCGGTCTGGAGCGAGTTGGATTTTTTGCAAAAACTCTGTTTCGAATTGGGCATTCGGCAGATCCCCTGCAGACGAGGCCGTTGTTTCGAGTTGATAGTCGAGAAGATGATGCTTTCCGGCCTGCCTATATTTATCGATGAAATCGAGCGATTCGGCCAGAAATATTTAGAGATTGTTCGTGATCTGATCAAGATATCCGGCGGCGTGATCGTGCTGATCGGCGAGGAAGAATTGCCGCATCTGATGAAACAGAACCGGCGAATCTGGTCGAGGACCTATCGGTCAATGGAGTTTGAACCGGTTAGTCAATCGGATGTCCTCACTTACGTCAGCCAGTGCACTGGCCTGGTAATGAGCAAGGAGGCAACAGAAATAATGCACCAGGTGTCAGGCGGTGATTTGCGGATAGTTCGGCGCGATACCATCAATCTGGCCCATGCTGCAGCCAGTCTGCGACGGACAGGCGAGGTTGACGGCGAACTGGCAACTATCGCCTGTAAACAGGGTCTGCAGGGGTGATTCTATGGCACATCAATCATACGCAAAAACGGTACTGACAAAAGCTTTGGAGATAGCCGGGTCGGGGAATGCGAGTTGCGGCGATATATCATCTGCGCTCTTTGTTCAGACCAGGGCCCAACATAAACGCCTGTTGAATACGCTCAGCGACCTATCCAGAACCGGCAAGCTGCGCCGCGTCGGCCAGGGTGTTTACGCCGCCCCTCTAGGTGGTATCGGCAAGCCGCCAAGCATGTGGCAGAGAATGTGGAACCTGATCAGGATGCGAAAACGAGTAACTGTTGACGATCTGGTCGAGCTTGGCGAAGTCAGTCATGCCTACGCCCTCGAATGTTTGCAGATACTGGTCAGGCGGGGATATGTCCGAAAGATTCAGGAGCCGGGGCTGAAAGGTATCTGGGTCGTCGTTAAAGACGCTGTCGAAGCACCGGAGAATGTGGACAAAGCCGCAAAGCTTCGGGAGCTGCGGCGAAAAAAGAAAGAAACAATTACCGGCAAACTCGATGCCATAGACAATGCCGTGCAATCGGTCAGGAATATTTTACAGAACCTGGAGGATGAATAGATGAAAAGAGACAACAATGTCTGCCGTATCAATCAAATACTCGACAGCTGCAGGGAGGATGCTGACGCGCAGCTGACCGTGGTGAAAGAAATGCTCAAAAATGGTGTTCCGACCGACCTGCGTGCATTGGCAGTAATGGCTATGGCTGCAGAAAACACCGCTAGGACAATGGAGAAATACCATCAACTGAGGATCAATCGAGGTGGTCATGCATTGGCAACGTCTGCTGCATAAGGCGATCCACGCTGAAGGCAGCCAGGCAGCGGTAGCGAGAACCCTCGGCTATAGTCCGGCGACCATTTCCATGGTCCTGACCGGGACGTACACCGGCAATATGGCAGCGATACAACAAAAGGTAATGGAAGTTTACGGAGGAAAGACCATGCAGGAAGCACCAAGCGGTTACATGATCAACGGAGTCGGGCATTTAGTGCCAATCGAGAGCATCAAGGAGATTGATCTTGCCAGGGATGAATTTGTCAAAGGTATCGCTGCCAAGGCCGGTGATATGAGCTCTATCATCGATCAGTTCAAAAAACAGCTGGCCGGAGACATGCAGGCCTTTTTAGAGCTCTCGGCAGAAAAGTACGGGGCAGACCTTGGCGGCGCACGGGGCAACCTGTCGCTCACCTCCTATGACGGGCGATTCAAGGTGCTCCGGGCGGTCAGTGAGCGGCTTGATTTTGACGAGCGCCTGCAGGCGGCAAAAGAGCTGGTCGACGATTGCCTCAGGGAATGGAGCAAAGACGCCGGGCCGGAACTGCGGACCCTGGTTGAGAGTGCCTTCCAGGTGGATAAAAAAGGCCGAATTAACGCCAAGCGGATCCTCTCGCTACGCTCCCTCAAGATTGAACACCCAACCTGGCGCAGGGCCATGGAAGCAATAGGCGACGCGGTAACGGTGGTCGGCTCCTGCACCTACTATCGCATCTACGAGAGGGATGACGAAGGAAATTATAATCAGATCAGCCTTGATTTTTCCGGGGTGTGAAAGGAGGCCGGGATGGCGCACAGGTGGTTTGTGGAAATCAGGGCAATTAACATCTAAGCGAAACCCCGATAAATCGGGGTCACCGGTGGGTTGTGCCGCCGGTCTGAAGAGCAGCAAAAAAAAATACCCCTCTAAGGGAGTACTAAACGGAGTACCCGAAGGTATTGTTGATTTAAGCAGTATTCCTTCATTATTAAAGGGAAAAAGGGATTGATGCGGATCTTACACCTCACACTCTATCGAAAATGGTTCGATTTAATCACCACTGGAAGGAAGAGTATTGAGTATCGTGAAGACAGTCAGCATTGGCATAACCGTATTTTCAACAATGACGGGACAGTAAAAAAATTAGACGAGATCCATTTCCGCAACGGATATGGAAGCTGCAAGCCATTGATGGTTACTGAGTTTCTGGGTGTTGTTATCACCCATACGGATCTCTGCAAAGGAGGAAACGGTGAGGTGTTGGCAGGCAGAATAATACTTATGTTTATAGGTAGACGAATCAGGTTTGAAAACTACCAGATCGATCAGGTGAGGCGCTGTGCCGGGTGTAACAAGGCAATACCTTACCAGACTAGCCTGTACAGTGAATGTGAGGAACAGTTGAACCAGGGCAGGATGGGCTGGGGTGATGACATGCCGAGCATGGTATTCAGCAGCTTGCCCCATTCAGATCACAACCAAGGAGGCTGACATGAAACCAACTAGGGCTCAACTAGCCAAAATCCATATCGCGAAAAAAGAGCTGCAGCTGACCGACGAAATTTATAGGGACATCCTAGCCATGACCTTTAAAGTCGAATCGGCAAAGGATCTGTCCGATCGGCAAGCAGCTCAACTGCTTGAACTCTTTAAAACCAAGGGCTGGCAGCCGAAGGTTCAGAAGCCGGGCTCTGAACAAAAGCAACATAACAAAGGGAAGTTTATCGCCATCAAACCGGGACCGACAGCGGCCCAGCAGCGCAAAGTGCTGGCAATGTGGAATGAGCTTGGCTATGCCATGGAAAAGCTGCATAGCCGGTGCCATCGCCAGTTCGGGGTTGACAGATTCGAGTGGTTGACCGATCAGAAGGCGTTGCATGTGCTGATCACCGACTTGGATCATCGGATAAAAACGTCTAGGGAGAAGATACAATGAGTAGATATACCGTCGATAGTCTACCGGAAAATGCCTTACCCGAGCTAGCTGAAATTACTGGCGACTTGCGGATCCTAGCTGAGATTGTTGGGATGCGTATAGCGCTGCAGATTTCTGAACGGTTTGATAGTACTCCGCTTAGGTTGTATGGCCATCGCCGGTGGCTTATTCGTTGGCGGGATAAACAGATTCGCGCGGATTACGACAAAGGCGGTATTTCGGTTGTTGACCTGGCTAGGAAATATGGGTTATCCGATCGGCATGTTTATAACATTTTGGGGACTGAGCCAGGTGAGGATAGGCAATTGACGTTGTTTTAGGGGCAAAAAAACATTGTCACTGCAATTAAGAGGCTGTTATTAGAAAAGTCGTTGTAGCATCAATACCATCACGGATTAATAAACGAGGAATAATCTTATCGTCATTCAAACCCATAAGACCGAGTTCATTAATTCCAAGATCGAAAGCTGTCTGCACTGATTTGCCAAATGACAATCCACGATAAAAAGCAGCCGCGAACACCCTTGCAGCCTCATCACCGATGGAATCACTCATTCCCACTACGAAATCGATTTGCTTGCAAATAGCCTTTGCCTGTACCTCGGAATAACATGCATTGAGAACAACTACACGTATGCCGTCTCTCAATACTCTAAAGAGGTCTGCTAACGTCTCCGAAGTAACGAGACTTTCGTTATTCTGAGTGGTCGAATGCATAACGATGCCAACACTTCCTCCCCCATGCCCCGAAAAATGCACAATTGTAGGTTCATCTTCAAGGATAGCATGCTGAAGATCACTAGGGCGAACCGCCCAGCGAGTGCGAAATAAGACGGATTTTTCATATTTTGAGCTCCTGACCTTCTTTTCTATGGAACGCACTTCTTCATCAAGAGCCAGTCGGTTGGATGAAATCGGATTTGCAGCCAAAAATAGTATTTTCATTTCTTTTTTTGTAAGATTTAATTCTTTTTTGAAAATTTCCTGATTAGCGCCTTCTGGTGGTTGCGAAAAATCATTATACCAAGACAGTAATTCGCGAGCATGCCAAGCGACAATGTTCAATTCACGTTTCCATGACCAACGAAATTTGTTAACTGTTTCTTTCCACTTTCTTTCTAGAAGTACATCGGCGAGTCTCTTATGACCCCCGGTGGTCCAGTCAAATCCTTCATCATTCATCCATCTTTGAAACTGTGCTTCAGAGAAATTTGGAAGCAGATTAAGAAATTTTATGACGGATGTAATAGGTAAATTCCGTAATTTTCCGGAACTAGATTTGATCACATTTTCGCAGATCAAATGCGCCGGTTTCATCATTTCTTCATTATTGAGGAAGCGTTTCCACCATTCGTCAACCGCTTCAGCAACAAAATCTTTTGAAACAAATGGTAGTACCGATTGCCATAATTTTTCCTCGTTCTTGTGACCAATAAGATACTTGCCTGCAGCAGGGCCAATGCGTTTTATTATTTCCATACAGCTTTCTTCATCCTCTGAGATAGTGTCTAAGATTTTTTCAAGAAAGATATCTGTCAAAAGATCTGTCGGAAAATCACCGCCTTTTGATAGGTGATGCAAAAGTATTGGCATTATTTTTTTAAAATCCGACAATCGAGCTAATAATTGAGGTGATTTAATTGTGAGCAATATAGCTTTGTCGACTAGAGGGTCCCATAACATAATGGCTGCGATATCAACGATCTCTTCAGCGCTTCGTTCATTTAAAAGAGTGTCAAGACCAGCATCTGGGTTGGGAACTGTATTCCTGAGAACTTCTATACAATGTCTTAGTGGTCGTGTTGTACCGAGTGATTTGGCAAGGAGATGAGTCCACTTTCGCTCACGGCAGAAATCAATAATAGCTGCAAGCAATTCATCGTCAACATAATCCGGTGTGTATGCACTAATCCATTGTTCACACTTTATATTAGTTGGAATGTATTTCATCACATGTTGAAGTGAAGTGGAATCGGACTCCCACCATATCCAAAGTGCATGCCCCCAAATCGGGCTCATAGATTTGCAACCGTTAGCGATTCCCTTACCGACAGAAATGCGCCACCAGTCCGAATGAAGTGTTCCTGTATGTTGTTCGATGATCCAGAGTGCATCCTTAACAGGTTGTTCAGGGAGTTGGTATTCAACCCATTGAGATACGGCCTTTTTGAATTTAACATGATTTTCGAGAATATCTAGCTTCACTAGTGAGGCGGTCCGAATCTCACCTACCGTAGCGCTGGAAAAATTCTCAAGCATATCTGCTACGATCTCAATATCCCCTTCTGGAAGAACCAGTTGTTCCTGGAAAGATTCCAGGCTTCTCATGACGAGTAGGGCGTCTGCAATTGTACCATTACTAGAATGGAGGCGTTCAAGACATCCTGCGATCCTATCGATTCTTTCAATAACACTGATGTCACTCGGGAGTTTGGATACGTTTGCCCAGAGTAAACCATTAAGTTTTTCAGATGCCTTCCCACAAAACCAAAGAGAAATAGGGCTATCACAGGATAGTTTTTGCCTGTCTATTAAAACATGCTCACCCCATCTGGGGCGGAGTTCTGTCGGGATAACAATAATATCAGGCAAGTAGTCTGATTCTAGTGATTCTACTCCGAAGAAGGTACGAAGGGACAAAGACACACGAGCGCTTGGCCATAATCTGGCCCAAAGTAATCGGAGCAACAAAGGAGCAACAGACAAATTTGGTATTACGGTAGGTCTTGTCCCTTTGGATAAACAGTCGACAACGGAGGTTGCCAGAGGTAACAGTGCCGATGTCTCCTCCTCGGGAACGATATATCCAACGGCTGCCAACAACTCATCGAAATTTTCGTGCTTTGCACAGTGTTCAATCGGTACGAGAACTACTTTAGCCATAACCATATTTTTGCGTGGGGCGGATACGTCCTCAACGCCTTGCCAAAGTACCCACCAATTCTCAACACTTCCGCAACCCCAATAAGGTGACCAATTAATCTCAGATCCAATATGACCAGCAGGTCTATCCACAAGAAAGCGGAGTACATCAAGGACAGATGCCGTTGCTTGAAGTGAAGATTTCAAAAGTTGATGGCTGCCGTTATAATTTCCAAAATTGGCGGTCTCAAATGTTGACATGATCAAACGCTTAGCAACCAAGAAACTGGGGCCGTTAGATCTGAATTCTGTTCGGTACTTTGTGATGAAATGACGTAGCCGAAATGCTCAGGCCCCTGTGACGCGAATTCGTCATCCTGATCATCTTGGCTCAGTGGGCGACCTAACGAAGAGAGCCCCCAAACAGACCATGCCGACTCCTGCCAATTACTTCGGACAAAAGCTCCAAGTATTGGAAGCCTTTCTGTGAAGACCTCTTCTGGTGTAATTGTAGTGTTAAGTTCATCCCAGCAAGATAGAATGATTGCCAATCGAGGGTTTGATGCCTTACGATACGTGGATTTACCTGCAATGAAAATCAGCATCTGGAGAAGCTCGACGTATCGTGCTCGGTCGTCCCAGCCGTTGCCATTGACAGGTTTTGGCATTGATAAAGTGTGTTGTGGCTCTAATCCGGTTGGACGTGTGAGCAGATCTTCGTAGAGCCTTAGTGTAGACATTCTAAGAAAAAGCATCCAGCCTGAAGATGCCTTGACAGAGGTGCGCCACTCAGAAGGGATAATCCTACTATCTAACATCGAGAAAAGACGCTCTCCTGCATACTCCGGCCATTCTAATAAAACTTTAGTACCGCTTGAAGTTTCTAATGCACAACGTATACCTGTCCATGTCTCTGCCGGAGTATGACCAGCTGCACGGCCTTCCTCAAGACAAGCTAGAACTTCTTCAAGTTTAGTAAGATCTTCAACGCCGCCCAGACAAAGACGAAGTTTCCCTTGACGATCATGTCGAAGTCGGCCAAGTAGTTGTCCTGCGTAATGGGTCTTTCCTACACCAGATCCCCCAAGTACGAGAATTTCTTTATTAGACATACACCCCCCTGAATGCTAAGAATGGGTCACTTGAAAGAACTGGCTCACAAATATCTGCCTTCAATGTTGTATTCTTGTTAGCTGAAATCATATCCTTGAAACACTTTGCAATAGTCTCAGGTTTAAAGAATGTGGTTCCAAATGTCTTCGCATGAGGCACAAATTCTCCACATGCATACTCTATCGTTTCCCTAGCTTTGGGAGGGACCTTAACGTCCTCCTTTGTCCAGATCACGGCCATGGGTAGTTCTGGGGTAATGGCACCAATTCTCTCAAGCAGATCTCGCGTTTCACGTCGCGAATTTGGAAGTTTTTTGGGGTCGGCTAGCGCCGCAGAATCAATCAACATAAGTAGTGTGTCTGCATGTTCGATAATCCAACGAGCACCTGTGGCAGTCGAATCTTGTGGGAATTTAGCCCATTGAGTGAACCATTCGCCAGGAGCATCCGTAAATAAAACGTCTCGGAGTTGGCCTGTTGGGTCTCGGAAGGTTACATGAAGCACACCAGGATATCGACCTGTGCTTGACGTATGTGGAGGAAACGACGGTGGAGGCTCGCCCGTCCACCGTGAGTGTTGCACAACGGATTCCCAGCCTCCCAGCGTCCACGAACCAGCAAATATCCAATCCTCCAGGCAGCCATACCTAAGCAGCCACATATAAATATATGCAAGTAAAGACGTTTTGCCGGAATCAGGCGGTCCAATCAAACCAATCACGAGAGGGTGGCTACGCCCGCCAAGAATCGTTAAATCGCTTGTGCCTAAAGTATATCCATTCCACGCTATGTCGCTCGTCTGAGAATTCCGTTCTTCTTCAGGAATAGTTTCAGCCATGGCAGTCTCTGACCAATGCTCACAATCTGCCCTATTGAGGTGACCGAGGGAGCATGTGATATCAGCGTAACAGCCTTCGAGGTTACAGTGACCCTTCATGACCGAAGTCCCTGCACGAGTCGCTTTGCTTGAAGATCACGGAAAATCCACATCGCAAATTCACCCAAAGAAAGCTCTATGCTAGTATCAAGTGAGGTCTGCTCGCGAGGTTTGTTCTCTGATTGATCACCTTTGCTGAATTCCTCGCAAATTAGAGCAAGGAGGGTCCCAGTTGTTTCAGTCTCATTTATTTGATGAAGCTCTTTTCTAAAATCTATTTGGGTCTTTTTCAGTTTATCAAAATAAGCTGTCAGCGGCAAACGACTGCCGTTACCTTGCATGTGACAGAGTCGAAGTACCGTCTCTCCAAGCATATAGTAGACGCTTGCAGGACAGAGGGACGGAA
>JBBRDD010000130.1:0-13434 GCA_038204235.1 Desulfobulbales bacterium | reverse complement strand
TTTCAGGTAAGTGAGAAAATCGACGAGAGGCACCATCCAGCCTTCCATCAGGATAAAGATCCCTTCTCCCGGCAGCCACGTTCTTTCTTCCAGGAGGTGTTTGAGCTGCTGGTCATTGTCATAGCTTACCATGAAGCGGTGAATTTCTTTACTGGTAAACCCTCTTTGCTGTAACAGTGGTTCCATTTTTTCTGTCGGACAGAGCGGGTAAATATCGTCCGGAATGAGTATGACCTGCGCCAACAGATGTTGAGCTGAGTTCTGAGGGGCCTGTTGCCTAAATCCTGGCGTGCCTGCCGGCCCTGTCTTTTCTGACTCTGGGGCGGCCTGGGTTGTGACCAGAGGTGTCTGCATGCGCCTGATGAGAGCAAGGCAGGCCGGGGTGTCGAGTTGGAGGTTGTGCAGAGAACGTCGCTCCATCACCTTGCCAACCAAAAAAAGCGTCAGCCGGACAAAAAGACCATAAAAAAGCAGGCAGAAAACCAGAAAAGGCCACCAGGCGATAAGGTTGCTGGTGGTCAGATGATAAATCCCCTCTTTGAGGATGATTCGGCTGCCTTCTATCTCGGCCAGAGTGGGAAAACTGTCTGTCTGGGACATAAACCAGGACCATGGCAGGGCGGCAAACATGACAAAGCGATGAATGGCCTCCGCACTGAACTGCATGGTCGATTGCCAGCCAAAGGCTATGTCGCTGGTGGATATTTTGATGAGAGTTGCCGCGAGCAGGCCAATATTGAAACCAATAGCAAAAAGTTGACAGAGGACAAAAACAGGCCAATAAAAAAGTGAACCGTAGATCGTGCTGCGAGCCCTGAAGATGCCCAGAGCGTGGTTGACACTCGCTCTTTTATCCGCTGCAGCCGTGCGCAGCCATTGTTTGTGGAAAAAGGCCATACTTCTGCTGATCATTCTTCGCAACAGGAGAGCATAAAAAGAGGGTGCTTTTAATCCGGGCAGCAGCGATCGAATCAGCAGGGCACTAAGAAGCAGGCTGACCAGGGCCAGCTGAGAGACGACAAAGAGGAGCAGGAAGTGGAAAACGTTGACCGGAGTTGTGCCGTTGTAGGTAAAAAATGAAAAACCACCAGTCAGGCCAACCACTATGCCGATAATAACCGTGAGGCTCTTGGCCAGAAAATAGCCGTCGCTGAATATTGTCCCGGGACTCTTTTGTTCAGGGGTGGGAAATTCCTGCTGCATTCTTTTGGCCAGCCAGGCCCAGATCCACCTGCGGTTGGTGGGGCCCTGTCCGCTACCGAACAGACCCTTGTTTGCCAGGAAGATATGTCTGTCGCGCTGGTGGAGAGTGTCGTTATCAACGTCTGCATCCTGGTGACAGAAATATTCCAGGTCGATGACATGTTTGTATTGCCAGGTTGTCTTCATGGGCCGCATTATACCAGAATCAAAAGAGGGGGCAATAAAACCTCTTGAAAGCGCTCGAAATTCATAATTTATTTTTTCCCCAAGAAAAGAATGTGTGTCAAGGTACTTATCTCCCGCAACGGAGATTTAAAAGCATTCCTGCTTTTTTATCTTATGCTGGGGGGTGGATAAAAAAAGATTGGAGACCTTGGAATCAGCGGAATATGTTGTCAAGTAGCCGGCAAGTAAGATAGGATAGAAAACTCTTGCTCATCCTTCTTCATTTTTCACGAGTCCACCCTTTTTCAAAATCAGGATCATTATATATGCTGCTGCACAACAAATTTAGCTGTTTCTTTTCTTTGTTAATAGTGGTTGTCGGTATCTGTTTATTGCCCTTGTCTTCCTTGGCCGAAGAGAAGCCAAAGAATGCAGGCGACAAGGCGCCTCCTGTCCAGGAGCAGAAAACCTCCCTCATCCAGATCTATTCATGGGCGAGTATTTTGCCCAAAGAGTTAATCGATCTGCAAAACGGACTGACTAAAGATACTACTGTCAAGAGCGTGGACGACGAACTCATCACGCTGGCAAAGGAAGCGGAAGGGTTGAGAGTGAAGGTAGTTACTCTCGCCAAAGCCCAGAAGGGCGACGATCTGCAACTTGCCCAGGTGACGGACGTTCAGGCGGATGGTATCCGGATTAACAATCGGCTGAAAAAGCTCAGCGAGCCGATTACTTGGTCGATTTCCGATCTTTCAGCAAAGAGAAAAGACTGGCAGGCAAAGAAAGACCAGATATTGGGGTATGACAAAAAGGAACTCCTGGCACTGGCACTGGCCAAAGAGCAGCAGGCAGCACTGGTCGAAACCGTAAATCAAGCCCTGCAGATAATTGGCGATCAGCTTAAACTGGTTTTGGCAGTCGGCAAAAAAATCGGTGATCTCCAGGTCCTGCTCTACTCGACGAACAACGACCTGAAGGCCATGGATGCCAAGCTGAGGTCGATTTCCATCCAACAGACCTCTCCCTCAATACTTTCCATCGAATTTTATACCAGGATCAATGCCAACCTCTTCAAGCAAAGCTATGGGAACACCAGAAAGTTTGTTGTTAACCAGTTGAATATTTTGCAAAAAAACAGAAATTATGTTTTGCTCAGTCTCATCGCTTTTTGCCTGGTCTGCTTTGGCGTATACAAAACAAAGGATTTCGTTACACCATCGTCGCGCTGGTATCCGTTTGCCGCCTATCCTCTGGCTACGACCGTTTTTATTATCTGTAGTATCAACACCTCTGTTGCCATGATGCCGGTCAACTTTGACCTGCCGCAGCAGTGGCAGGCTCTGCTGAATATCCTGACCCTGCTTGCCGCAACCCGCCTGGCCATACTGCTTATAGAAAACAATAATCGACGGCTGTTGCTCATCCGCCTGATTATATTTATGGCCATTGTCTTGTTTATGGTCGTCCTGAATCTTCCGCAGATGTTGATGCTGCTCTATGTCTTCTCTGTGTCGGTATTGGCTCTGGTCTATTATTTTTACCAACTTTCAGCCATCCGGGGCAGGACTGACCTGAAATCGTGGTTCAAACGACTCATGGGCCTCTTTCCGGCGGCAATCCTGGTCCTGGGTATTTCCGGGTACGACCAGTTCGCGGTAATCCTTTTTTCGACCTTGCTGTCAGCAGTCAGCGCCTGTCTGATTGTCTGGATACTGTACCTGCTTTTTTGGGGTTTTCTCGATCTGCTGCTCACTGTGCTGCCTTTTTCCCTGTTGAACGAAAGTCGGGAAATTATATTGAAAAGTCTGCAGCCGATAATCGTCTGGCTGCATATTATTCTTCTGGTTGCAGTCCAGGGAGTTGTCTGGGGTTTTTTTGGCACTCTCTATGAGGCCGTTAACGGCATCTTTGGTCAGGGATTTGCTTTTTGGGATCTAAAAATTTCGCCTAGATTTCTGATCACCGTAATCTTTGTTATCTATGCAGCTATCCTCACCTCAAAAGCTATCCAGACGCTCCTGTTAAATAAAGTCCTGCCGAGATATGGTGCGGCAAAAGGTGTACAGCTCTCCATTACCCGCCTGGCCCACTATGCCATTCTGACGATTGGTTTTGTCATCATGCTCCGGGTGCTGGGATTTGAGCTGAACCAGCTTGCCCTGCTCGGTGGTGCACTGGGCGTTGGAATTGGCTTTGGTCTGCAGGCGATTGTTAATAATTTCGCCAGCGGCCTTATTTTGCTTTTTGAAAGACCGATTAAGGTCGGCGATACCATTCAGATTGGCTCCGATATCGGCGAGGTGAAGAATCTTGGCCTGCGGGCCACCATCATTCAGACCTTTGATAACGCGGAAATAGTCGTGCCTAATTCCGATCTGGTGACCGGTCAGGTTACCAACTGGACCCTTGGCGATCGAAGAGTGAGGGTCAAAATACCAGTCGGCGTGGCCTACGGAACAGACGTTGCAAAGGTTCTGCAAATTCTTATTGCCTGTGGAAATGCCAATCCGGTGGTTCTCAGCACCCCCAAGCCGAGCGCTTTTTTCCTGGCCTTTGGCGCCAGTTCCCTTGATTTTGAACTCCGGGTCTGGATATCTGAATTTCTTGATAAAATCCAGGTATTGAGTGATTTGAATCAGGATATAGAAAATGAATTCGCCTTACAGAATATAGAAATACCCTTCCCGCAGACAGACCTGCATCTTCGTTCGGTGGACGAGGCTGCTGCTGCCCGCATGCGGGGAGCCCCGGTTGCGAATGCCGAGGAAGAAAAAGAATCATAACTACTCTGTAATGAACCATAATTTAACAAGACGCCGGGTCTTAGCCATGGCGATACCTCTATGAACAGATCATCATTATACTCGAAGGCCAAACGGTCAAAAACCAATTCAATCGGCTGGATATCTCTTGCGACGCTTCTTGGTTTGATGATTCTCTGGGCAACGCTCGCCCTCACTTTCACCTTACCGGTTAATGCGCTGCAGATACCGATCATTGTCGTTTACGGAGTGTTTTCTTTGCTCCTGCCGATTGTTATTCGACCGCGTCGATATGGAGTTATGGGCTGTTTTTTCCTCTTTTTCCTGGTTGTCGGCTGGTTTTTAATGCGTGCTCCTTCGAACATGCGGGACTGGCAGCCCGATGCGGCAGTACTCGCCTCGGCACAGATCAATGGCGACACGGTCACCGTCCGCAATGTTCGTTTCTGCGACTACCGCAGCGAAACAGATTTTACCTGTCGATATTACGATAAAACCGTATCTCTGGCCGATTTGCAGACAGTGGATCTCTTCCTGGTTTACTGGGGGGTGCCAAGTATTGCCCACACCATGTTGAGTTTTGGTTTTGATGACGGGAGTTATATCTGTTTCTCGATTGAAACCCGCAAGGAGAAGGGAGAGGCGTATTCGACAGTCAAGGGTTTCTTCCGGCAATATGAGCAGATGTATGTTGTGGCCGATGAACGAGATGTTGTCCGGCTGCGCACCAATTTTCGCAAGGAAGATGTCTATCTGTACCGCCTTGAGGTTTCTCCGACCATTGTCAGGAAAGTTTTTATCGATTATCTCGGTTCAGTAAATAGCCTATATAAAAAGCCTGAATGGTATAATGCTCTTACGTCCAATTGTACCACCAGTCTTCGTCGGCATACCGTGCCCTATAATCCCGATGCGAAATTTGACTGGCGGCTTATCGTCAACGGTTATCTCGATGAATTGATTTACCAGCGTGGGTTTGTCGTCAGGAACCTCCCCTTTGCCGAGTTGAAACAAAAGAGTTATATCAACCCAAACGCCCAGGCAATGCCGCAAGAGAAGAATTTCTCGTTGCATATCCGCCAGGGAATCCCTGGCATCGGTTTATGAAAAATATTGTCGCCCTCAGCCTGGCTGACTTCATTGCCGGATCTTTTTCATGAGAGAAAATGTATCCATTGCTGTTTGACGAAATCCACCTATTATTTACCTGCAGTATATCGGTATATCGAGCTCCATGGATAAACAGAAGGACGCTTATTTCAGAAGAAATGTTTTCGGGGTGGGGGTCGTCGAATTTTTCTGGGGACTGGGATTTCCCATTGTTCTGGAATCGACATTTCTGCAATTGTTTCTGAAAAGTCTCGGTGCATCAAGCTTTGTCATCGGCATTGTGCCGGCGCTGTTTATTTTTGGAATCTCGACTTTTCCCCTTTTTTCCAGTTACCTGTCCAGAAATCATCGCTTCAAAAAGCCTCTGGTGGCACTCCTGCATCTTATTTCCGGATTATCAATTGTTATTTTTGGCGTGGCCTTGCTCGTGGTCAGCCGTGCCGAAGATGTATTGCCGCTGTTCTTTTTCTGCTACACCATTTTCTCGCTCTGCATGGGGCTGACTATCCCGATCTGGCTGAATTTTCTGGTCCGTATTTTCTCGGTGGGAAAAACCGTGCCTGGCCTTGGTTATATGATGCTGGCACAAAACATAGGCAAGGTTGTTTCCAGCTTTTTTATCCTGAAAGTGGTTGAAAAATATTCTTTTTCTCTCAATTCTTCAGCCTATGTTTTTATAGTAACCGGGCTGCTCTTTTCCATCGGGTCTTTGTGCTTTTTCCTGACCAAAGAGATCGCCGATCCACATGATCCTGAACGGGACAATCTGTCGTTTTTACGCCATACCCGGCAGTCATTTGTGGAGATCCTCAACAATCGACGATTCCTGATGTTTTTGGCGGCGGATCTCGACTTTTATGTGATTCTCACCACTCTTTCTTTTTATGCCAACTATGCAACCACGTATTACGGGGTTCGCCCGTCTGTTGCTGCCGGAGTCTTTGTCGGCTGTATCTACAGCGGATCCATAACGGTGAACATCTTTCTGGGTGCTCTTAACCTGCTGCGTTTAAAGCAAAAGGTCATTCTGGCCAAGTGTATAACTTTTTTGTTGCTTGTCTTGTTGGCATTTTTGCCGGGAGTATGGGCTTTTTTCCTGATCAGCTATATGTTGGGCGTTGTCAGGGCGGTACGTAATATGGTCTATCCGCCGATGGTTAAAAAGTTTTCTGGGAAGACCGATTCAACCCCGTACTTTGCCCTGGCACCGATTCTGACCATTCCTATAGGTTCGGGTTTTCCGCTTGTTTTCGGTAAGTTGCTCGATACTCTCTCTTTTATGCACCAGGATGCCTATAAAATACTTTTTCTCTGTTCGGCGCTCTTTCTCGTGGTGACTATTTATCTCAGTCTGCGGATAGATTTTTTTGATAATTGAGCGCGGACCGATGTATTAGTCGGGAAAGAGAGACTCCAGTTCCGCGAGGTCTGCCGTTTTGTTTTTGGTCTGAAGAAAGCGCAAAAAAGAGCTGCCACTGCAGTTGATCACCTGCTTTTCGGGGAAACCAAGGCTTTTGATAAATGCCACGCACTCAGCAAAAACGCCCACCTTGTCGGCGATATGGGCATCACTGCCAAAGGTGAGTAAACCATTGTGTCGCCCGACCGCTTCGGCAAGAGCTGCACAATTTTTCTCGCTGCCCGGGCGGGATGTGGTAAACGATGAATTGTTGATCTCCACCAGCACGTTATACCTGGCGGCGGCCTTTGCCACCTCTTCAATGTCAATGGGGAAGGCTGGATTGCCGCCATGGGCAAAGACGTCGATGTGTCCGGAAGCCATCGCTTTTATAACTCCATCGGTGTGAAGCGTTTTCGTTGCCGGGGTAATTATCGGCTCATGCAGGCTGGCGAGAACGATATCCAGGTGCCGCCGTGTATCATGATCGATATCTAATTCGCCTTTGAAATTAACGATATTGGCCTCGATGCCTCGCAGAACCCCGACTCCGTGCATTATCCGGGGGATGACCCGCATATTCTTGAAAAACCAGAAATGTGGTGCTCCCGGCATTGCCGGTCCATGATCGGTTATGGCCAGTAGTTTGATTCCCCGTGCCGCTGCAGCATGAACATTTTCGGCCAATGTGCTATAGGCATGGCCGCTGGCTACTGTATGAGTATGGCTGTCAACTTCAATATGCATGGAAAAAACTCCATTATCAGAAAAATTGGTCGTGCCGGATAAGACTTTTTGTCGCACCATTCAGGGGGGAAGGCTCTAATGGTATCAAGCTAACCTTTCAAGGTTGATATTGCAATTTTTTTAGAGAAAGACCTTTATGCTCAGTATGTTGCCGGAGATTCCGGAAAAATAAACAACACCAGACTCTTTTGCGAGATACGCTTTAGACAGGTATAATCAGCTGTTAGAAAAGTAAACAAGAACATATCTTTTGGATGTAACATATTGAAATATATCTCTTTACAGCTGTTTGACTTCCCTCGAAACGATCAGTGACCATCAGCATCTGATGTATCCGGATGTCGATCTATACGTGTAATATCAGTAATACTTGTATTTTTAAAGGGTGCTTTTTCTGGTTAGGGTGTTTTCTTGACAGACTCTAGACACCCACTTAATGTAATACTCATTCATTGTATAACTGCCTGTGATGAGTTTGGCCAAAATCGACGGAATGGTCTTATGGCTGCTGATTGATTGTCGGTTGGCTGATGTTGTATGACAGGTTTTGGAGAGTATCTGGAATATACTGTCTGAATGAGGTGATTTCGGCTGGTGGTTTTTCCTTTGTTCTTTGGGGGGAGCTCGTTTCTCCAGTCAGTAGGTAACTTTTAGTGGAGGGTGGACATGAAAAGATTTTCTGGTTTATTAATTTTTGCGTTTGTTCTTAGCTTAGCGACTCTGACAAGTGCTGCCAGGGGTGAGGATTATTCGGCCACTATCAAGGTTTTTCGCGACTCACCTGTTGTCGCAAAATTTTACAGGAATGCATATGGTTACGCGGTTTTTCCAAACATCGGGAAAGCTGGCTTTGTGGTAGGTGGGGCCTATGGCAAAGGGCAGGTTTACAGAGGCGGCAAAGTAACCGGGAAATCAACGGTAGTTAAAGGATCAATAGGCTTCCAGGCGGGCGGTAAAGTATTCAGTCAGATTGTCTTCTTTCAGGACAAGCGGGCCTATGATGAATTTACCAGCGGTAGCTTCGAATTTGATGCCACTGCTCAGGCTATTGCTATAACCGCTGGTGGCGAGGCTCAGGTTGGAACCGGCGGGGTCAATGCCGGCGCAACTGCCGGTCCCAAAACAGGGATCCAGGCAGAAACCAAGTATGTTAAAGGGATGGCTACCTTCGTGCACGCGAAGGGTGGCCTCATGTATGAGTTGTCCATCGGCGGACAAAAATTTACCTTTGAACGACTATAAAAGAGAAAAGAATAAGAACGAAAAACAACGGAGAGGGATATTATACCTCATTGTCAATGAGGAGGGGATTGCAGGTTACCTTTAACGAAAGGAAGGATCAGCGATAATTGTTCATCTGGTATCGCTGATCCTGTTATTTTCAGATCTTTACTACATTCTGTGCAGCCGGACCTTTTTGTCCGTCTACAACTTCAAAGCTGACGCGCTCGCCCTCGGAGAGAGATTTGAATCCGTCTGCCTTGATAGCGGAATGATGGACAAATACATCCTGGCCTCCATCTTGTTCGATAAAGCCAAAGCCCTTTGCATCATTAAACCACTTTACTGTTCCTTCTGCCATTGGTGCTACTCCTGTGTAATGGGGTCAATTTGGCCCCTTTTTTCGATTGTCTGAGTAGCAGTGTGCTGACTCAGGCATCCAATCTGCGCTGCAGATTGAATTTGTTGCTCAACTACTTTACTGGATGAGCAAATCTTTTTGCTGCGGAATGCCCACGTTCGATTTGGTGCAACGAATGTTTGACTATCGGCGCTTCTTTCCTTTTTTCTGAGGCTGGGCCTCGTTGCAGACGAGCTGACGATTTTTGTATTCTTGTTTATTCAACGTTTCCATGGCGCGATGCCCTTCTGATCTAGTCGCCATTTCAACAAAGGCAAATCCCTTAGGGCGTCCTGAGAAATGGTCGATGACCAGGTTTGTATTAACTACTTCGCCAAAGTCGCTGAATATTTGAAGGACTTCTGCTTCGGTAACATCATAAGGCAAATTGCCTATAAAGAGTTTCAACCTGTTGCTCCCTTGGACTATGATCGGCAATGATTTTTACCGGCAACAAAAATGCGAGAAACTGCATGATGACTGGCGAGAAACACTATGCGTGATCGGATTGACGTTAGGACGTGCCCATAACCTATACTGTATATCCTCCAGAAGCACAAGTAAATAACAGAGGCGAACTTTTCCGTATCACCCGCAATTATTTAGTACTTTACACCCCTCAAAGAGGTACTGAAAAGAGTACCCGCTTATTATCTATTTGGCGGGATTCGACTCTTCTGTCTGGTGCTTTATGGTTTCGCGTTGATAGTAGGCATAATCACCTTCGTAAATCCGCATCGCCCCATGGTCGATCTCAAAGACCCGATTGACCAGGGAGTTAAGAAAATGGCGGTCATGACTGACCAGGATAACGGTTCCTTCAAATTGTTGCAGGGCACTGAGCAGAACTTCTCGGGACTGGATGTCCAGGTGGTTGGTCGGTTCGTCCAGGACCAGGAAATTAAGGGGGCGGCCAAGCAGGGTAGCCAGGATTACCCGACTTTTTTCACCGCCGGAGAGATTGGCGATTCGTTTATCTACATCATCGCCCTGAAAGAGAAAAGCGGCGCAGAGATTGCGAATTGTGCCGATGTTTTCCAGTGGAAAATGTTCCTGCACCGCTTCAAAGACCGTCTGCTCGGGTTTAAGGAGATCCATGGCATGCTGGCTGAAATAGCCGGTTGTCACACCAACACCAAGGTTTATAGCGCCTGTGGTCGGTTCGGCGAGGCCGGTGATCGTTTTCAGGAGCGTCGATTTTCCGGCGCCGTTTACGCCGACGACGGCGATTTTCTCCATACGCCGGATGGTACCGGACAGGCCACTGAACACTGGTATTTTTCTGCCATCATGGCCGATCCAGGTTTTTCCCAGGTTGCCGAGGTGGAGGACATCGTCACCGCTTCGCGGTGGTACCGGGAAATTGAATTTAATGGTTTTCTGTTCGGCGGGCAGGACAATACGGTCGATTTTGTCAATTTTTTTGATGCGTGACTGGACCTGCGAGGCATGGGAGGCGCGGGCGGCAAAACGAGCGATAAATTCTTCTTCTTTAACAAGCATCTCCTGCTGCCGGCGATAGCTGGCTTCAAGCTGCTGTCGTCTTATTTCGCGCTCCTGCAGGTAGAAATCAAAATTGCCGCTGTAGGTAGTGGTGGTGCCGTTGGCTACCTCGATAATCCGGGTGACTAACCGGTTCATGAATTCCCGGTCATGACAGGTCATCAACAGAGCGCCTTTAAACTCGGTGCGCAGCCATTCTTCGAGCCAGAGGATTGATTCGATGTCCAGATGGTTGGTTGGTTCATCGAGCAGCAGGACATCCGGGTTGATGGTCAGAATTTTCGCCAGGGCTATGCGCATCTTCCAGCCGCCGCTGAAGAGTTCCACCGGACTGTTGAAATCCTGTGGGGCAATGCCCAGCCCGGTTAAGATCGCCTGGGCCCGTGGTTCGAGATCATAGCCGCCACGCACTTCGAACATCTCGACACATTCCCCGTAACGCTCCAGCAGATCAGCCATGGCATCGTCTTCCATCGGCTCGGCCATCTCCGCTTCCATTGCCGCGATTTTGGTGCCGAGCTCGACAATGTCGCCTGCTGCCGACATCACCTCAGCAATAACCGACCGACCGGCCATCTCACCGACATCTTGAGAAAAATAACCAATAACGGTTTTTTTGGCACAGGAAATATCGCCTTTATCGGCTTCCTCCTCACCGGTTATCAGACGAAAGACGGTGGTCTTGCCCGCACCATTGGCGCCGACCAGACCTGATTTAGTGCCGGGGAGAATCTGCAGGCTGGCGTTCTGGAAAAGGACTTGCGCCCCGTGCTGCATGTGGATATTGGTTAAATGTATCATAATCGCCAAAAAAAATGGCTGGAAACTACCATGACCCGGTAAACCGATGCAAGGATATTTTTTCTTCCCGCCAGATGTTTTGTGTCGTGCAAGCTTCGATCAGATCAATTGCTGTTCTCTACTTCGATTACAACCTCGACGTCTTGCCAGGGTTTCACTTCGGGCTGAATGGTTGGATCGGCGATGATTTTGCAGAAAATACGGATGTCGCCCTGGATGGAATTGAGATACACCGGAGTGGTCGCAACCGACAGCTGTTTATCTCCACGTTTTGGGGCCGGTAGCAGCACCGAGACCTGGTCGGGAATAACCTGGACCTTTTTGAGCTTGAGGTTGGCGGGCAGTTTGCCGACAAGTTGCGGGACTATCGGGATGGTCTTCTTGACGATGTCGGCGAGGGTAACTTCAATCTTCGCCGGTTCACTGCCCAGAAAAGTGAGGCTGGGGGGAAGCCGCAGGTTATCGCCTGTTATCAGGATCGTCTGTTTACCTTTGACCATCTTGGACAGGTTAACCGTCGCTGTCGGCTGGGACAAGACAAAGCTGTCCAGCTCTGACTTGGGACCGGCAAGATCGACCCGCAGTTGTTCTGTTTTATCGTTGATCAATATGAGGTTTGCTGCGGGGGGGATATATTCAAGCGACAGCGGGAATACCTTTTCTACCACCTGTCTGTTGACTGTTATCAGTGTAGACCAGAAAACAACGGCAATAGCCAGGCTCACCCCCACAGGAATCAATGTGTGCCGGTGCAACAGGCTTTGCAGTTCCATATCAAGAAAGCCCTTCTCATTATTGTGGTTCCTGATAACGGTACTGATTTCTGCAACCGAACCAAGGGGTTTCATGGTCCTGTCTTTAAAAGCAGAGACTACTCCCCGTTCTTCCGAGACAACCAGAACCAGGGCATCGGTCTGTTCCGCCAGTCCCATGGCCGCATGATGGCGTGTGCCGTAATCTTCCGTCAGTCGAGAAGTCTGGGAAATGGGCAGCCGTACCCCGAAACTGGTCAGCTTGTTGTCTTCGATGATCATGGCCCCGTCATGCCCTGGGGAATTCGGATCGAAAATGCTCATTATCAGCGCCAGACTTGGTTCTGCCGCCAGGCGGTGACCTCCGGAGAGCTGTTCGAGCACCGGCTCCTTGCCCGGATAGACGATTATCGCCCCTCGTTTCTGTTTTGCCATCTGCCACAGGCTCAGGGCAACCATGTCAATTACCCCGTCATCGATGGATACGGTCTTTTTTTTCTGCAGGGAGACTACTTTTTCAAATACTTTTCTTAATTCCGGCTGGAAAATGACAATTAAAGCGATAACCGCGACGTTACTGACGTTTTGGAAGATCCACTTGATGCCTTCAAGGTTGAGGATATTTGCCAGGGCGATGACCAGAAAGGCCGCAAGAATGCCGACCACAATCTTCCAGGTTCCCAGCCGAACCAGGGTGCGGTAAAGAAAAAACAGTCCCGCGGTGATCAAGGCAATGTCGAGGATTGCCTGCCAGGTAAGAAGTTCATGGAGTAAAAATATTATTTTGTTCATACTATGGCCTTTGGGGGCCTGGGTTTATGTGCTGGTATTTACCAAAGCAGGGCCTGTTGTGCCCGCAATTCCGGCTTGCATAGCACCTATAGTACTCTCATTGGCAAAATTTCTCCCAATAATTATCGCAAGATTCCGAATTGGCTGGCATCGACAATGAGTACCTTACAAATTTTTTTCACAATTTTGCGAGAAAATAATTTGCAGGATACTTATCCTCCTTGAGAGGGATTATAAAGATCACCCCTGAAGAGGGTATTGAAAAGAATCCCGGCTTCTTTTCATCAACCTGGGGAGGAATATTAGCGACTTGAGAAGGGAAAAAAGGTAGGGTAGCGACATTAAACCACTGCTTCAGCTGATTTTATTTTTATTGAGAGAAACATGAAAAATAGCAATTGTCGTTCCGGCCCGGATAAGAAAAAAATAAAAATCGATACCTTTACCGTCGAAAAAAATGACACCCTGCTTGCCGGTCTGCTGAGCTTTCTGCCCCATAAAAGCCGGAATGTCCTCAAGGCCGTCCTGCGAGACGGGCAGGTTGCAATTGATGGTAAACCTGTTCGCCAGTTCGAT
>JBBRDD010000129.1:0-13925 GCA_038204235.1 Desulfobulbales bacterium | reverse complement strand
AGCACTTAAGGAGTCATCAATGGGATTTGGTACGAACAGGAAAAGTGGATCGGTTATGGTTGTTGGAGCTGGTATTGCTGGTATGCAGGCATCGCTTGACCTGGCAGAATCCGGCTATTACGTTTACCTGGTTGAAAAATCCGCCGCCATCGGCGGAGTCATGTCACAGCTTGATAAGACTTTCCCGACCAACGACTGTGCGATGTGAGTAATCTCACCCAAACTGGTCGAGGTCGGCCGTCATCTTAATATAGAACTTTTAACAAACACCGAGCTTCTGAACATCGAAGGCGAGCCGGGAAACTTTACTGCTAAAATTCATCAAACACCGAGATATGTAGATCCATTAAAATGCACAAGCTGTGGCGAGTGCGCAAAGGTCTGTCCTGTCTCCCTCCCGAACGAGTTCAACGAAAGACTCGATTTTCGGAAAGCAATCTACAAACAGTATCCGCAGGCAATCCCAGGCTCCTTTAGTATCAATAAAGAAGGAACTGCTCCCTGTAAGGCCACCTGTCCTGCCCATGTCAGTATCCAGGGTTTTGTCGCCCTGATCAACGATGGCAGGCCTGACGAGGCACTGAAGCTTTTTAAAGAAGAGCATCCGTTTCCTGGAATCTGTGGCCGGGTCTGTCACCATCCATGCGAAAGTGAATGTACCCGTGCCCAGGTGGACCAGTCACTGGCTGTTCGTGAACTGCATCGTTTTCTGGGTGACTATGAGCTGGAAAAGGGTGAACTTTACATCCCCGCACCCAAAGTGGCAAAGCGCAGCGAGAAGGTCGCGGTCATCGGCTCCGGCCCCGCAGGTGTTACTGCCGCCTATGAATTGCTCAGACAAGGGTATCATGTCACCATTTTTGAAAAGCAGGATGAGACCGGCGGCATGATGCGCTACGGCATTCCCGAATATCGTTTGCCCCGGAACATCCTGGCAGGCGAAATCAAAGTGGTCGAGAAGATGGGTGCCGAAATCAAATGCGGTGTTACCTTCGGCAAAGACATCACCCTGGAAAGCCTGAAAGCAGATGGCTATTGCGCCACTTTTCTGGCGATCGGCCTGCACAGCGGCAGAAAGCTTGGTATTGAAAACGAAGATATTGCGGGTGTCCTGCAAGGGGTTGATTTCCTGCGCGATGCTGCAAAAGGTAAAAAAATTGAAGTTGGCAAAGAAGTCGTGGTCGTGGGCGGTGGCAACGTCGCCGTCGATGTGGCCCAGGTGGCCAAGCGTCTTGGCGCTGAGAAGGTAACACTTATCTGCCTGGAACGCCGCGAAGAAATGCCTGCCTGGGAATATGAGATCGCAGAGGCGCTGGAAGATGACATCGAGATCGTCAACAGTTTAGGACCCAGGAATCTCTTCCTCGACAATTCCAGCAATCGGATTTCCGGTATGGAATTCAAGAGCTGTACCCAGGTCTTTAATGCAGACGGCCGCTTCAGTCCGGAGTATGACGAGAGTGTCTGTCAAACCTTTACCGCTGATACGGTCATCATGGCCATCGGCCAGAGCGCCAATCTTGAGGGCATCACGGATCAAGGGATTGCCATCTCAAGGCCAGGCGGCCTGCAGGCGGATCCTGTCACCCTGCAGACTCCCATCGACTGGGTTTTTGCCGGCGGCGACGCCTTTTATGGACCAAAATCTGTAGTCGACGCGGTTGCCTGCGGAAAGGAAGCGGCGATCTCCATCGATCGTTTTATAAATAATATGGACCTGAAGGAAGGCCGTGAAAAGGTCTGGGAGTATGTCCGCCCTGCCATTGAAGGTGAAAGCATCATTGAACGGGTCAAGGCCAAGCATCTTGCTCCCGAAGCCCGCGCTGGCAATTTCCTCGAAGTAGCTTACGGATTTGACGAGGAAATGGCACAAAAGGAAGCACACCGATGTATGAGCTGCGGTATCTGTTCAGAGTGCTATCAGTGCTTTGATGCCTGTCTTGCCGGCGCCATTGATCATAGCCAGGTGGCAGTTGACAAGGTTCTCTCTGTCGGTTCCGTCATTCTCGCAACCGGTGCCAGACCTTACGATCCTACACCTCTTTCAGACATCTATCTGTACAAGAAAAATCCCAATGTGGTGACCAGCCTGGAGTTCGAGCGGCTGCTCAGTTCCGGCGGCCCCTGCCTGGGGCATCTGGTTCGGCCATCTGATCACGAGGAGCCTAAGAAAATCGCTTGGCTCCAGTGTGTCGGCTCAAGGGATAACAATAAGTGCGGAAATAGCTATTGTTCCTCCGTTTGTTGCATGTACGCGATAAAGGACGCCATGATCGCCAAGGAACACGCCGGCGGTGATCTCGATGCAGCAATTTTCTATATGGATATTCGCTCCTTTGGTAAGGACTACGAGGAGTATTACGACCGTGCCAAAAACCGGGAAGGGATCCGTTTTGTGCAGTCCAGAATTCATTCGGTGACTGAGAACCCGGAGAACAGAAATCTTATTCTGCGTTTTAGCGATGAAAACGGCAAGATGATGGAAGAAGAGTTCAATATGCTCGTTCTTTCAGTCGGTCTGGAGGTTCCTGCCGAAACCATTGAATTGGCTAAAAAGTTAGAGATAAACGTCAACAAAAACAAGTTCATCGAAAGTGAACCTTTTGCCCCCCTTGCGTCTTCAAGACCAGGCATCTTCGCCTGCGGTACCTTCCAGGGACCAAAGGATATCCCCTCCTCGGTGACTGAAGCCAGCGCTGCGGCGGGCCTTGCCGGCTGCGTGATAGCCGAGGCGCGGGGAACGGACACCAAGAGTGTGGAAATTCCTGAAGAGATCGATATCTCCGGCCAGGAACCCCGTGTCGGTGTCTTCGTCTGCAACTGTGGCTCCAACATTGCCAGTGTTGTTGATGTTCCCGGCTTACAGGAGTACGCAAAGACCTTGCCGGGAGTGGTCTTTACCGACAACAATCTTTTTACCTGCAGTCAGGATACCCAGGCCAAGATCAAGGAGAAGATCCTCGAGGAAAAACTGAATCGGGTGGTCGTCGCCTCCTGCAGTCCGAAGACCCATGCACCAATGTTCATGGAGACCCTTGAATCATGCGGCCTGAACAGATACCTGTTCGAGATGGCGAATATCAGGAACCAGGATTCCTGGGTTCACGCCAATAATCCTGAACTCGCCACCGAAAAGGCCAAGGATCTGGTCCGTATGGCAGTTGCCCGGGCAGTCCAGTTAAAGCCACTCCATGGTAAGGTCATTCCGGTCAACAAACACGCCCTTGTAGTGGGCGGTGGAATTGCCGGTATGAATGCCGCTCTCGATCTTTCCAGGCAGGGGTTTGCATCCACCCTGATCGAAAAACAGGGAGAGCTTGGCGGTATGGGTCGAAAGCTGCACCATACCATCGAGGGTGCAGACGTCAGGGCCTATGTTGATCAGCTTGCATCCGCGGTGAGCTCGGATGAGAAAATCACCGTTCTCACCAATTCAGAGATTGCCCAGTTCGAAGGTTTTCAGGGTAACTTCAAGACTGTGGTTCGCGCGGGCAGACTGGCAGAACCGCAGGAAATTCAGCACGGTGTCATCATCGTCGCAACCGGTGCGAAGGAATACACTCCAAAGGAATTCTTCTACGGGGAAGACGACCGGGTACTCACCCAAACCCAACTGGGCGACAGGCTGGCGGAAAAAGGCGCCTCTGATCTGGATTCTGTCGTTATGATCCAATGCGTCGGTTCCCGCAATGACGAGCGGCCCAATTGTTCGCGGATCTGCTGTCAATCGGCGGTAAAAAATGCGCTGGCTATCAAGAAAAGCAGTCCGGATACCCAGGTGTTTATCCTCTATCGCGACATGCGCCTGTACGGCCAGATGGAAGATTATTATACAGAGGCCAGGAAACTGGGAGTCATCTTTGTCCGCTTCCATAAGGAAAACCCACCTGTGGCCCATGCTTCAGAAGAAGGAGTGTTGGTGACGGTCAAGGACCATGTCCTGCAGCGAGACATCGAGATATGTGCCGATGTCCTGGTACTTTCGGCGGGCGTACTGCCAAACGTTTCCGATGAACTGATCAGCAAGATGAAACTCAACGCCAACCCCGAGGGTTATTTCCTGGAGGCCCACGTCAAGCTGAGACCGGTGGACATGGGAACCGACGCTGTCTTCTTATGCGGTACCGCCCATGGCCCGAAACTGATCTCGGAGGCCATCGTTCAGGCGAACGCTGCTGCATCACGGGCGGTTACTTTTCTCTCAAAAGATCAAATCAAGCTGTCGGCCATCAAAGCCGAGGTGTTCCCGGATCATTGCGTCAAGTGTCTGACCTGTGTCCGCTCCTGCCCATTTGGGGTGCCGCAGTTCAATGTGGCGGCAGGAGAGATCCAGATTGATCCGGCACTCTGTCAGGGATGTGGGGTATGCGCCTGTGTCTGCCCGAGACAGGCCATCAACCTCAATAACTATGAAGACGATCAAATTACCTGCGAGATTGAAACTCTGCTGGCGGAGGGAATATAATGGCTGATTTTAAACCAACTATTGTCGCTTTTTGTTGTGATTACTGAGGGTACTCTGCTGCGGACCTGGCAGGTTCGATGCGACTGACGTACCCAACGAACATTAAAATACTCCGCGTCCCCTGTACCGGCAAAGTGGATGTGATGTATGTGCTCAAGTGTTTTCAGGAAGGTGCCGACGGTGTGTATTGCGTCGGCTGTCTTGAGGGCAACTGTCATTATAATGAGGGGAATCTCCAATGCCGGGAACGTGTCAACCACATCCATGATCTTTTAGAGGAGATTGGCATCGAAGGCGATCGGGTCAGGATGTATAACCTGTCGTCGGGCGAAGGACCGACGTTTGCAAAATACGCCCAGGAGATGACCGACCACATCATGTCCCTTGGACCGAATCCTTTGAAGGCAAAACCAAGGAAGGTGGCTGCTCCAGCGTAAGGGCGATTTCACCTGGGCTCAACCTTTTAAGAGACATGTTGACGAAGGTCGCATTTGACTGGACCGGGATGGAATCTGTCCCGGTCTGTATTGGAGGATTTTATGATAGTTGCCCAAAGAAAACCCTTTGCCGAGATTAAAGAGATGCTGCAAGGGTATAACAAGGTTTTAAACGTCGGGTGCGGAACCTGCGTCTCCGTCTGCCTGACTGGCGGAGAAAAAGAAGTCGCCGTGCTGAATACCGAAATCGAGATGGCGAGACGGCTCGACGATGATCCCATTGATATCCAGGGTCACACCATCGAACGGCAATGTGATCGTGAATACCTGGCCGAACTCGACAGTATCATCGAAGAAGGAAAATTCGATGCGCTGATGTCCATGGCCTGCGGCGTCGGCATCCAGTTTCTTGCCGAAAGATATCCGCTCATTCCCACCTTTCCGGCGGTTGACACCAGTGGGCTTGCCGTAAATCAGACCGTTGGCTGGTATGAGGAACGATGCCGCTCCTGCAGCCAGTGCGTTCTCGGTTTTACCGGTGGGATCTGCCCAATCACCATGTGCGCAAAAAGGCTTTTGAACGGCCCTTGCGGCGGAACCAATAAAGGGAGCTGTGAGATAAGCAACGACCAGCCGTGTGCCTGGTTCAGGATCTGGGAACGGCTCTCCGGTCAAGGTCGTCTGGATTCCATCAAGAAAATAAACACCACTCGTGGCTGGAAAGATCAAGCTCCAAGAAACCTGATCCAACCCGGCTATAAAAAACCCGAGAAAATGGCAAAATAACAGGATAAAACGACGTATTCTTTTTTCCTCTTACCCTTATCGAGAAGCAGAGGATTATATATGAGCACAGAAACAAATTTCAATTCCGAGAGTAACCTGGAGAAGGTCCTTAAGTCCGGTCAGTTTGCCTTCACCGGTGAACTGGGGCCACCCAGAGGGACCAACGTTCAAGAGGTGAAAGAAAAGGCAAAGTTTCTCAAAGGAAACGTTGATGCCGTTAACATTACCGACAATCAAACCGCGGTCGTGAGAATGTCCAGTTGGGCGGCTTCCCTCATTCTCATACAGGAAGGGCTTGAACCAAACTATCAGATGGTTTGCAGGGATAGAAATCGGCTGGCCATGCAGGCCGATATTCTCGGTGGTTCCGCACTGGGCATCCGCAATATGCTCTGTCTTTCAGGAGATCACCAGCAATTCGGCGATCACCCTGATGCCATGGGCGTCTTTGATATCGACTCCACTCAGCTGATCGCCATGGTCAAACAGATGCGAGATGAGGGCTTATTTTTAAATGGTAATGAAATCCATCAACCGCCGAAAATGTTTATCGGGGCAGCAGCCAACCCTTTTGCCGATCCCTTTGAGTGGCGTGTGCATCGTCTGGCCAAGAAGATTGAGGCGGGCGCCGACTTCATCCAGACGCAATGCATCTACAACATGCCAAAATTCCGTGAGTTTGTTCGTCTGGCCAATGAAGAAGGCCTCACTGATAAAGTCTATATCCTGGCCGGCGTCACGCCGATGAAGAGTGTTGGTATGGCGAGGTACATGAAAACCAAGGTGCCCGGAATGGATGTCCCGGACGAGATCATTGATCGCCTGAAGGGTGTCGAGAAGGATAAGGTCGCTCAGGAAGGCATCAAAATCGCCTGTGAGCAGATCGAAGAATTCAAAGAGATGAAGGGAATTCACGGTGTCCATATGATGGCCATCGAGTGGGAACATATGGTACCCGAGATTGCTGAGCTGGCGAAGGTTCTGCCTCGCCCCGTCTTCAGTTAACCTGTTACCCGCAACACCGCTGCCAGCAGGACCCCGGTTAGCCCAAGCACCGGGACCTGCTGGCAGGCTTCGTAAGCTCTTCTGTATGAGCAGCGGGAGATTAGTCCAAGTCTGGTTCAAAAAAGAGTTTTCGATGGGCTGCATCTGAAATAGCCACTACCGCAGGGTGCCTGATAATCCGTTCCACTGAGATGGCATAAAATTTTTCCCTGATCTTATTGGTTCGACCGATAACCTGGACTTGGTACTGGAGTTCAACCTCTTTCTCGATAACTGTTGGTGCCATGAAGATCCCTTCACCAGCCTGGCCAAAGACCGTGAGCAGTGCATTGTCGTCAAACTCACCAATTATCAGCGGGCGCACGCCAATTCTGTCAAACCACTGATCAAGCATTCCCCGCAATGTGCTCATGGCCATTGGCAGTAGCATGGGGGATTGGTTAAGGGAGTAGGGAAAGTTGCTCTGAAGTGGTTTTGCCAGTTTTTCTACCCCAAAGAAAGAAACACCACACTCACCCAACAAGTGATTGTAGGCTTTAATGCTCAGGCTTGAACGCAGCGGGGTATCTGTCAAGACAACATCGAGTTTATGCAGTGCCAAATCGGCAAGAAGCGGTTCGTCTTTTCCTTCATGGCAAATCAGGCGAACCGGATCAGGCAATTTCCCTGCCGGCTCAAGAAGCTTGCGCGCTACGAGTTTTGGGACCACGTCTACCAGTCCGACTTTCAAAGACAAAGGGCCGGTTGCAGGTCTTCCACGCAGGGAATCCATCATCTCCCGCCCCAGAGAAAAGATCTCATCGGCGTATCGATAAACAAGATGCCCCATATCTGTAGGCTCAAGATTTCGGCCTGCGCGCTTGAAAAGTTTTGCCCCTAGGGTTTCTTCGAAGGTTGACAATTGAGCGCTCACAGTTGACTGCGCCAGGCTGAGTTTGGTGCTGGCCGCAGTAATGCTGCCTTCTTTCATTACCGTCCAGAAATAAAAAAGATGATGGTAGTTAAGCCATTCCATAATGTTGTGATCTCCCTAAAATTATTCTGTATCACGTTGTGGAAAAATGTTTCGTTTCGGTTATTTCGAACTATCCTAGCATATTTATCTAATTGACCTAAGCGTGCTTTGGCCTTACGCTATAATCTACCAGTAATTCGTGATGGGTTGTTGCATTATAATTATTCACCTGTGAAATTTTTCAGACTAGTCATCAGCAATAATATCACAAAAGTAACCGGGAGTTGTGTAATGAGTAGAACCAGTATTTTTCATGTTATTACAGTCCTTGCAGCCTCGCTGGGGTTTTGCGGGGCAGCATTTGCGGCCGGTTCAGAAGCCGCCGGGGAAACCCTGAATCTTACCAAACACTGGGGCGGTTATGTTTCCTTGATCGTCTTTGTTGTGGCGTATGTGTTTGTCATGCTGGAGGAGACCACACATATGAGAAAATCCAAACCGGTCCTGCTGGCTGCGGGTATAATCTGGGGTATTATCGGTTTGATCTATGCGATGAACGGTATTGATCATGCCGCAGAGATTGCTGTTCGGCATAATATTCTTGAATACGCCGAGCTGTTTCTCTTTCTGCTTGTTGCCATGACCTTTATTAATTCTATGGAAGAACGGCGGGTGTTTGAGGTTCTTCGGGTGAACCTGGTCAATGCCGGCTATTCTTACCGGAAACTGTTCTGGATTACCGGTCTTCTCGCCTTTTTCATTTCGCCAATCGCCGATAATCTTACAACTGCTCTGCTCATGTGTGCCGTAGTAATGGCTATTGGTCAGGATGATAAAAAATTCATTTGTCTGGCTTGTATAAATATTGTTGTAGCGGCGAATGCCGGCGGCGCGTTCAGCCCATTTGGCGATATCACCACTTTGATGGTGTGGCAAAAGGGCATTTTGCAATTCCAGGAATTCTTGCCTTTGTTTATTCCTTCCGCAGTGAACTGGCTGATACCGGCGGCCGTTATGAGCTTTGCCGTTGCCGACAAACAGCCGGAAAGCGGTGTGGAAGACTTGAAGCTGAAGCGCGGAGCACTGGTGATTATCGCCCTTTTCCTCTGGACGATTGCCACCGCAGTTTGTTTTCATAACTTTTTGAAGCTTCCCCCGGTTATCGGCATGATGGCCGGTTTGTCGCTCTTGAAGATCTTTGGCTTCTATCTCAACAAGACACATGATTCAGGCCAGGGTACATATGATCCTGTAAAAGCGGAGCAACGAATCGGGCAGATTGTGCCCTTTGACGTTTTTGCTCGAGTTGCCCGGGCTGAGTGGGATACACTGCTCTTTTTTTATGGGGTTATACTCTGTGTCGGTGGGCTCGGTTTTATGGGGTACCTGGCACTCGTCTCACAATTTATGTACCTCGACTTGGGACCGACAACCGCCAATGTCATGGTCGGTCTGCTCTCGGCAATCGTCGATAATATTCCGGTCATGTTTGCTGTATTGACCATGATGCCTGAAATGTCCCAGGGGCAGTGGCTGCTAGTTACCTTAACCGCAGGAGTAGGCGGAAGCCTGCTCTCCATTGGATCTGCAGCAGGGGTGGCACTCATGGGTTCGGCAAGAGGTAAATATACCTTTTTTGGCCACCTCAAATGGACTCCTGTAATCAGCCTGGGATACGCCGCGAGTATCTATACCCATTTCTTGATAAACGGCTCGTTAATGTAACTGGCCATTTTTACTATGCCCGGCTTTGGTGCGAGCACTCTAGTAATTATGCTCCCCGGGTGGAAAGCAAACACATATAATCCCGGTTTGGGATTGAGCAAAAACAAATTTAAATGGAGAATAAAGACGACTATGACAAACTTATGGAAGGGATTGGCGCCTGTTTTTTTGTTGCTTATTGCGTTCACCCTCATTGAAGGCGGGCTGACCGCTGATTATGCTGATGCCCGTTCCAGGATGGGTGGCAAATCCTTTAGATCGATTCCCAAAAAAGCGCCGACGAGTGCTCCAGCAAGTACACCAGCAATGGGTGGCGGCTTAGGCCGCGGCCTGATGGGAGGGCTTGTCGGTGGAGCAATAGGCGGAATGCTGTTTGGTTCCATGTTCGGGGCTGGAGGTTCCGGTATGGGAATTCTCCCCCTGGTGATTCTCGGTGGAGCAGCGTTCTTTCTTTACAGAAGATTCGCCAAAGCCCGACAGGGTATAGGTACTAACGCGGTAAATCCATATGCCAGACAAGGAACACCACCATCCAGCATCTTTGGCGGAGATACTGATAATGCCGCTCGAGCCCCGGCGAGTATCGGTGGGAATCTTTTAGCTGACGGGATAGACCAGATCAGGCAGACAGATAGCGATTTTGATCCGACCTATTTCACGGAAGTGGCTTCCGATGTCTTTTTTAAGGTGCAGGCCGGCTGGATGCGTCGGGACCTCAAATCTTATACTCACCTTCTCGGCGAGCAGTTGGCAGGGGAGTATGAGAAACATTTTGCAGAAATGCGAGACAAGGGGCAGATCAATAAACTGGAGTCAATAGCCGTTCGCGGATTGGAGATCGTTCAAGCCGGCAGTGATGGTGTTGAAGACTTTGTCACCGTGCAATTTACTGCAAATCTCCTTGATTACACTATTGATGAAAAGAGTGGCGACCTGATTTCCGGCAGTATGACCGATCCGATAAAGTTTCAGGAGGAGTGGACCTGGGCTCGATCTGTTGGTTCGCAGAACTGGAAGCTTGAAGGTATCAAAGAAAGCTAAACTGCTGCACAGCCCGAACAACGATATTTTACTGTTGTGCGGGCTGTGCTGTTTTGGCAATTCGAGCAGATTAAAGTTTGCGTTTCACTTAAGATTAACGTTGACTGATCAGTATGTTAGAATGGGTCCTTATACCCGAGGCATGGGTGGCGCTGGCCACTCTTCTTGCCCTGGAAATTTTTCTCGGTATAGATAATATCATCTACATCACCCTCCTGGTCGGCAGATTGCGAGAGATGCAGCGAGACAAGGCCAGAACCTTGGGGATAGCTTTTGCTATGGCCTTCTCGGTGGTGGTTGAACTGCTGAATATCCGGATTCACCGCGGCAGAATCGGCAGCTCGGTAACACTGCATAAAAGGATAGAAATTTGAGGAGAGAAGGAGATTTTGATTAACATCGCCCCATTCAAGACTCAAATTTCAATCAAACCTCGAACAGGCGATTGCTGCAGTATGTAGAACCAGGACCCGCACTGTTATTAACACCTTTGCGCTGATGTCTTCAAGCCGGCACGAGCGACTTCTGAAGTGCTTGTTCTTTTTTTCAGGAAAAAGTTATAATTAGTTTATTCCTCTCTGCCCATCAGCTTTATTGCTGCACGGATGATTGCCGGGGCGTCGATAAAACTGTTTTTCCAGAGTGTTTTTTGCGGACCATGTTCGACAAAATGGTCCGGATGTCCCAGCATGCAGGTCTGCACCGAGTAGAGATTTCGGCGGCTGAAGAGTTCGAGGACTGAGCTGCCGAAACCGCCCATCCGGGCATTGTCTTCTATGGTCACGACTCGTTTGGTCTGGGCGGCCCATTGACAGATCAGTTCGGCGTCCAGCGGTTTGATAAAACGAGGATTAATGACGGCTGCACTGATGCCGACCTTTTCCAGTCCTTTTGCTGCCTCGAGGGCTGGATACACCCTGTTTCCCACCGGCAGGAGCAAAATATCACTCCCTTTCTGCAGTAATTCGCCTTTGCCTATTTCGAGTTTGTGCAGTGACGTTGCCAGCGGTACTCCATAGCCTGCCCCCCGAGGATATCGAACCACCGAAGGGCCGTTATAGTAGATGGAGGTATAGAGCATATGCTGCAGCTCTTCTTCATCTTTAGGCGACATGATGACGATGTTGGGGATGAAGCGCAGAAATGATAAATCGAAGACTCCATGATGCGTAGGGCCGTCGTCCCCGACGACTCCGGCCCGGTCAATAGCCAGGGTAATCGGCAAATTCGGGATGCAGATGTCATGGATGATCTGGTCCAGAGCGCGCTGGAAAAAAGTCGAGTAAATAGCGACCACCGGCCGTAATCCCTCAACAGCCAGGCCAGCTGCAAAGGTGACTGCGTGAGGTTCGGCGATGCCGACATCAAAAAAGCGATGCGGAAACTCGGTGGCAAATCTTTTCAGTCCGGTTCCCGATACCATGGCTGCCGAAATGGCGACAATTTTATCATCGCTTGCTGCAAGATCGGCTATTGTATCGCCAAACACCTTGGTGTAGGTCACCACCCCTTTGGAACCATGGGGTTTTCCGCTGACAATATCAAAAGGCCCGATACCGTGAAAAATATCAGGATCCTTTTCAGCCGGCTCGTAGCCTTTGCCTTTTTTAGTCAGAACATGAATGAGTACCGGGCCATGTTCCGTGTCGCGAACTGTTTCAAGCGTCTCGAGCAGGTCTTCCAGGTTATGGCCGTCAATAGGACCAACATAGTCAAACTTAAAGGCCTCAAAGAGCATGCCTGGGGTGAAAAAACTCTTAAAACTTTCCTCGCTTTTTCGCAGAATGTTGAGGATGTTTTCACCCACATCGGAGATCTGCAGTTTCTCGACCAGATGGGCCTTCACCCGGCTCATTGTTCGGCCGGTGAGCTTGCGGCTGAGAAAACTGGACAGCGCGCCGACATTGGGGGAAATGGACATCTCATTATCGTTGAGGATAACAACGAGATCTTTATTGAGATGCCCCGCATGATTCAGGGCCTCGAAGGCCAGACCGGCGGTCATCGAACCATCGCCAATAACGGCTATTGCCCGGTGGCCATCTTTTTTGAGAGATTTGGCGAGCGTTATCCCCAGGGCGGCGGAGATGGAGGTTGAGCTGTGTCCGGTTTCAAAGGCATCGTAGATGCTTTCCTTAAATTTAGGAAAGCCGCTCATGCCCTTGTATTGACGAAGCGTGGCAAACTGTTCGCGCCTGCCGGTCAGAATTTTATGGGCATACGACTGGTGTCCCACGTCCCAGATAAGTTTGTCATCGGGGGTATGGAAGATATAATGCAGAGCTATGGTCAGCTCTACCACCCCGAGGCTTGGCGCCAGATGACCACCGGTACGTGATACCACCTGAATTATATTGTCACGGATATCCTGCGCCAGTTCTTTCATTTCCGCAAGGGACAGTTTTCGAATATCGGCAGGAGACTGAATTCGCTCAAGCAGGGGTGTCTGGATTGTAGGTTGTGGTATCGACATAGCTTTTAAACAAGTATTTACAACACCAATCAGTTACTTCTGGTATAGACGTATTCCGCCAGGTCACGAAGCGGGTCGGCATTGTGGTTAAATCCTTTGAGGGCATCAATGGCTCTGGCAACAGCTTCTTTTGCTTTTGCCCGTGTTTCTTCAACACCAAAAAAAGCGGGGTAGGTTGCTTTGCCGCGGTTGGCATCTGAGCCAGCCGCCTTTCCGAGCTGTTCGGTGGTTGAGGTGACATTGAGCAGATCATCCACAATCTGGAAGGCCAGGCCAATGTTGTCACCATATACAACGAGTTTTTCGGTTTGCTCCGGAGAGGCCCCTGCACCGATTGCTCCGGCATGGACGGAACAGGTGATCAGGGCGCCGGTTTTGTTCTTGTGGATGGTCTGCAGCGTTGAAAAAGGAAACTCGGTGTTTTCTGTTGCAATGTCAAGTGCCTGACCGCCAACCATGCCGTGTGGTCCTGCTGCCCTGGCTATGAGATGAATTATTTTCAGTTGTTGCTCCGGGTGCATTGTCCCGTTGTTCGGTTCGCTCAGCAGATCAAAGGCCCAGGTAAGCAGACTATCTCCGGCGAGGATTGCTCCGGCTTCGCCATAGAGGGTATGATTGGTCGGCTTCCCCCGGCGCAGGTCATCGTTATCCATAGCCGGCAGGTCATCGTGAATAAGAGAGTAGGTGTGAATGCACTCAAGTGCGCAGGCCACCGGCAATAAATTTTTTTCAGTAACCGAGGCTTTTTCCACCGCTTCGCCCGCAGCAAGGCACAGAATAGGGCGAATGCGCTTGCCGCCCACAAAAAGACTGTAGTGCATCGCCTCAATGTGTTTTTTAAAAGGGCCAGCCGCCTGCAGCGTCAGTTTTTCAAGCGTCTCTTCAACGAGTTTCCGCTTTTCATTCAGATAGATCTTGATGTCCAATTTCCTGTCCGTCAAACGGGAGAGCTTCAAGCTTACCGTCTTTTTCAAGTAATAATTCGACTTTTGCCCGGGCTTCAGAAAGCTGTTCGGTGCAAAAACCGGCAAGCTTTAT
>JBBRDD010000128.1:0-14140 GCA_038204235.1 Desulfobulbales bacterium | reverse complement strand
CCTCCTGCTTCTTTTCCTCGCCGTGGGAATTGCCTACTGGCAGTATGGTGGAGGACTTGCATTGATGCCATCCTTTACTTCTGACTTTTTTGGTCCGAAGAATCTCGGTATGAACTATGGATTGGTATTTATTGGTTGGGGTCTTGGCTTTTTTATGGCCAGGCTGGGAGGAACCATCCAGGATGTTACCGGCAGCTTGAACAATGCCTTCTATATCTCCGGTGGCTTGCTTATTGCGGGTGTTGTCCTTGCCCAAATGACCAGGCGGCCAATGCATACGGACGAAGAGCGAGTAGGCAAAGCAACTGCATAAATAGAATCATTTTCTTGAGTCAGGTTTGGTTGGGATCATTACAATCTGTCTTCCCAGCTGAGAATACTAAAGCCATGTACAAGGAGTGTTTAATATGAGTGAAGAAAGTAAATCAGTTGAAACTTCAGAGGCGGAAATTGCGGTTCATTGGACAGAAGAAGCGTTGTATCATCCATCAACGAAATTCATTGGCCAGGCAAATCTGACCGATCCAGCCATCTTTGATCGATTCAGTTTAGATAATTTCCCCGAATGTTATACTGAGTTTGCCGAGATGCTCACCTGGTACAAGTATTGGGATGAAGTGCTCGACACCAGTGATGCACCTTGCTGGAAATGGTTCAAAGGCGGCAAGCTGAATGCCAGTTATAACTGTATCGACAGGCATCTGGAAAAAAATAAGAACAAAACCGCTATCCATTTTGTTCCTGAGCTGGAAGAAGAACGGGTTCAGCATATCACCTATCAGGAGCTCTATGTTCGGGTCAATGAGTTTGCGGCTCTGTTGCGAGACACTGCCGGCCTGAAAAGAGGCGACAGGGTAACTATTCACATGCCGATGTCGGCCGAACTGCCCATCTCTATGCTGGCCTGCGCCAGGCTGGGGGTCATTCACTCGGTGGTTTTTGGTGGTTTTTCCGCCAGTGCCTGTGCCGACAGGGTTGTTGATTCAAACAGCCGGGTTCTTATTACCATGGATGCCTATTATCGTGGCGGGAAGCTGTTAAACCATAAGATGGTGGATGACGAAGCATGTGAGCTGGCAGCAAAAGACGGTCAGAAAGTTGATCAACTGCTCATATGGCAACGGTATCCAGGAAAGAATTCTTCGGATTCTGAGCTGCATGAGGGGCGCGATATAATAGTCAATAATGAGCTGAAGAAGTATTACGGCGTGCGGGTTAAACCGGAGCAGATGCTGTCGGAAGATCCGCTTTTCCTGATGTATACCAGTGGGACAACAGGTAAACCGAAAGGCGCCCAGCACAGCACCGGCGGGTATCTTTCCTATGTCACCGCTATGTCGAAATATATCCAGGATATTCATCCTGAGGATGTTTACTGGTGCATGGCCGATATCGGCTGGATTACCGGTCACTCCTTTATCGTTTATGGACCACTGGCGCTTTGTGCTTCCTCGGTAATCTTCGAAGGAGTGCCGACCTATCCGGATGCAGGACGCTCATGGAGGATTGCTCAGGATCTTGATGTCAATATCTTCCATACCGCCCCGACCGCAATTCGTGCCCTGAGAAAGGTGGGACCGGACGAGCCCGCCAAGTACAATTACAATTTCAAGCATATGACCACCGTCGGTGAGCCGATTGAGCCTGCAGTGTGGAAATGGTATGAGGAAAAAGTAGGAAAAGGCAAAGCGGTTATCGTCGATACCTACTGGCAGACCGAGACCGGTGGCTTCCTCTGCTCCACCGTGCCGGGTATCGCAGCGATGAAACCGGGCAGTGCCGGACCTGGTGTTCCCGGGATTCACCCGATCATTTTTGATGAAAATGGTGTTGAGATTCCGGCGGGTGCCGGCAAAGCGGGCAACATCTGTATTAAGAATCCATGGCCGGGCTGTTTTCAGACTATCTGGGGCAACAGGCAGAGGTTTGTCGATACCTATTTTGGTATGTACAACAAAGATCCCAACAGCAAGGATTGGCGGGATTGGCCGTACCTGACCGGTGATGCGGCGGTGATGGATGCGGATGGTTATATCCGTATTCTTGGTCGTATTGATGATGTTATCAACGTTTCAGGTCATCGTCTTGGAACCAAGGAAATTGAATCGGTATGTCTGACAGTTCCTGAAGTTGCTGAAGCGGCGGTTGTACCTGTTAATCATGAAATAAAAGGCAAAGAGCCTGAAGTCTATGTATCGCTCAAGCCGGGTATTGAAGCGACACCAGCAATTCAGCAGAAGATTGCCGATGCTATTACCTTCCAGATCGGTAAGATCGCCAAATGTAGAAATGTCTGGATAGTGCCCGATATGCCTAAAACCCGCTCAGGTAAGATTATGAGAAGGGTTCTCGGGGCGATCTCGAACAAGGGAGATGTCGGCAATGTTATGACGCTGGCTAATCCTGAGATTGTCGAGCAGATTCAAAAAATGGTAAATAAGTAGTACTGGGAAGCAGTGTAGCATCTACATCCATCCACCTGTAGTTGCGAGATGGCGGGAACCGGCGAGGTTCCCGCCATTTTTTTTAGTGTTTTGCGCTGTTTTACGGTACAGTGCGCTCGTTGACTGATTAACTGACCGTAAATGGACGTAAAAAAGGGGAATTATGCAACGGGATTTTTATCTGCCCTATCTTATTAACTATTCTCACCTGGTAGTTGACGACATTGTAATTTTTTGTGTTGCCATACTTACCGCTATTATTGTCAGTGCGGAAGGGCAGGCCTTTGCCGCAACCTTGCTTGGCGATTCGCGGCAGGGTGCCAGAGATCGGTTTCATTTCAATGTCTTTCTGCATATGAGTATACTCGGCACGTTGAATTTTTTTATTGCCGGGTTTGGATGGGCGAAAGAAATTAATATTGATACCGGAAAATTTAAAAATTTTCCTCGGCTTTTTCTCGTCCTGAGTCGAATTGCCGGGCCCCTGGCGAACTTTATGATGGCCAACATTGCCGCCAGCCTGTCCTGGCTGCTCGGCAAGTATAATTTTGACGACAAGGTATTTTCGACAATCGTCGTGGTGAATGTAACCATGGCAGTTTATGGTTTGATTATCATCCCACCGCTGCCTGGTTCTGCTCTCCTTTTGGCGATTCTGCCCGATGGTCAATTGTTTGAGAAGATAAAAAAAGTTCTCTGTATCTCAGGTCCTTATCTTATTGTCGGTATATTTCTTCTTATCAGGCTGAGCGGCTGGGAAGGGGTGAGTTCTATTTTCAATCCAATCGTTGCTGCCATAACAGCTTTTATCCTCGATTTTTAGAGACTTAGAAATGTTTTCCTTGTTTTTTCACAAGAAAAACATTTCGTGAAGGAACTTATCCCTGCACAGCAGGGGGACTAAACAGAGCCCCACTTTTTTCAGCGGGGTTAGTGACTTACAGATTGTTATCTTTTTTTCTTTTTTGCTGCAGAGAAAATAATCTGTAAGGCACATCTACCTCTGAAGGGGCGTTGAAAAAGCAAGATTTATGCAAGCTCATTGAAACGGCAGCTCAGCACCAGATCGCCATCTTCATAGACGGTCTTCACCTTATATGGCAAGGTCTTGAAAAGTCGTATCATTGCCTTGTTGGTCGGGAAGGTGTAGGCAATCAGCCCGGCAATACCGTTTTCTCGAGCAACTGCCGCCAGTTTCTTCAGGAAAAAAGTGCCGAGGCCCTTGCCTTGGTAGCCTTCGCTGACCGAAAAAGCCACCTCGGAAAAATTCTCATTGTCCAGTTTCATGCTCTCAGCCACCGCTACTACCCGACCGAAACCAAAATCACCGACCACTGCCACAAGCGTCAGGTCTTTGATGTAATCGGTCTGTGAACGGGTTTCCATTTCCGGTCTGGCAAAGATGGTTTTCTGACAGAAAAATCTGGTCAGGACATCTTCTTTGGGCAGGCTGTAGTAATGTTCCTGGATGCGGCGCTCATCTACCGGTTTTGATGGTCGTATGGTAATTGTTTCCCCATTGATTTTCAGCGTCTCTTCCAGCTGGATTGGGTAAACGGCTTTGGCCGCCTCGCCGAGACTTCTTTCTGCACCTATCAACCCTCGTTCCTTAGCTGCTTCAAAAAGTTCTTCCCTGAATTGAGGGTGGGCGAGGCTGATCATGGCAACGACACGCTCCTGAATGCTTTTACCAAACAGGTTAACGGCCCCGTATTCAGAAACCACATAATGGACATCGCCCCGGGGGACCACCACGACATAGTCGTTGAGATGCGGTACAATATTCGATTGCAGTCCATTTTCCGTCTGGCAGGTAGAAAAAAGCATAAGAATGGATTTTCCACCAGGTGACCGTCTGGCTCCCCGGACAAAATCAGGAATGCCGGAAACTCCTGCAAATCGAGTAGCTGCAGAGGCCTCGGCCGTCACCTGTCCGGTGAGGTCAATCATGCGTGCGACATTCATTGAAACCATCCGGTTGTGGCGAGAGATGACGAACGGATCGTTGACATAATCCGAAGGATGAAAATCAATCGCCGGATTATCGTTGAGAAATTCGTACAGGTTGTGTGTGCCGATGGCCATTGAGGCGACCATTTTGCCGTCGTTGAAACCTTTTTTCTTATTGTTGATGTTTCCCGTGGAGTAGAGATGCATGATATCGTCGGTCAGAAACTGGGAATGCACACCCAGGTCATTCTTGTCGGAGAGAGCATGTACGGTGGCCTGAGAGGCAGCGTCCAGGCCAATCTGCAGGGTTGCGCCATCTTCAATCAACCGCGCAATATGGCTGCCTATACGAGTGGCTGCCTCTGAGGAAATTTTTGATGATGGAACCGAAAGCAAATCCTCTTCATGCTCGACAATAAGATCTACATCATTGACATGAATAAAACTTTGCCCCATAACCCTTGGCATCCGCGGGTTCACCTGGGCAATGACAAAATCGGCGGAGCGGGCGGCCGCCAACGTGACATCGACAGAAATACCGAGACTCATCCAGCCGAAGTCGTCGACCGGAGATACTTGAATTAAGGCGACGTTTAACGGCATTTTGCGGGTTATGAAAAGATTGGGAACGTCGGACATGTTCATCGGTGTTATGAAGCGTCTCTGCAGGGCAATGGATTTAGATTTGGTCGAACCAAGATAAATCGAACGTATATTCAGGTTGGTGTCTTTGGTTTTATCGGCAATGGCGGTAAGGGATGCAGTTTCGCGGCCCAGCAAGCGAACTATTTCCAGACCACTGAAATTGTATGTTTTATTTACGAGTTCCTGAACGAGTATCTGTGGTTCTCCACAGCCGGAACCAATAAATACCCGCTGCCCCGAACGGATGCGGGCAATAGCCTCTGCTGGACTGACTAATTTTTCTAAATATGTATCCGCCCAGTATTGGGTATTAGGCATGTTGGACTCCTTTTGATATATGGTAAAAACAGCGATACTGTACAAAGGCAAGGTAAGCTGAAAGTGAGGTGCTTACATCATAAAGTTCACAAAGTCATTGTTTTTCGGAAGTTTATTGAGAAAATCACAGGAGAATGAATAACAATATAACTCTATGATAATCTTCGATTACAGAGAAAGCAATCACAACTCAAACCGATCTTGTCAAGGGGGCAGGGCGAAATAAAAAAGCGGTACCTGGAAGATGCCACTTCCAGGTACCGCTTCTCAGGTTCGAAAATTGATGGCTGCCGCGAGGTTACAGTTTCAACGTATCGATTGTACGGCTATTTTTAAACAGGCTTGTTTTGGTAGAGCCTGTATGAGTAAAACTGGAGTCTGGTGGATGATACGTGCCGCCTTTTCCGATAGATGAATATTTGCTTGCCTTTGATGACCAGTTTTCGAACCGTGATGGAGCTGTTTGTCGTTGTTTGCTAAGCTGTCTGGGTTTGCTGGGCCGGCTTTGGCTCGATCCATGGCTTTCCGACAGGGAGTACGTTACGGCCAAACACCTGCAGGAAGATAACATGAGCCATCATGTACCAGGCATTCAAAGCACACAGAATTAATACATAAGCTGCAACCTGAGTCATTGCCGGATAACCGAAGTGGGCCAAATCGAGAAGGATAAATCCCGCCACCAGCAGGGTGAACGTTGAGGCCATGGCGCCGTGGATTCGCATGGCACCAACCCACAGGATCATCGTGAAGAGGGTCCATACAACGAGAAAGTATCCTATGTCGGTTGTACTGGATTTGTAAATGTCAAATTTGTTGAAAATCAATATGATACAAAGGGCAATCCAGAACGCTCCATATGAACAAAACGCACTGTAACCGAAGTTGTTTCCTACCTTGAATTCTTGAAATCCGGCAAAGAGCTGAGCGAATCCTCCAAAAATAATACCGCAGGCGATCACCGGGCCCACGCCGCACAAACCGAGATTATGTAATTGCAGAATAAGGGTGGTGAGTCCAAATCCAGCTAGTCCTACTACTGCCGGGTTTCCCGTCGGGGTTTGACTGGCTGCCATGTTTTTCTCCTCGTTCTAAAATGTTGAATAATCATAAAACCGCTAGCCTCGTGTACAACACCGGTAGATAAGCAAACATTGTGCCTGATTAGGTATAAGCGTAAATATGTTTAATATCAATATGATAGGGCTATACGGTTTGAGGAGAAGCTGTACAACTAAAGTTGTAGTGTTTCACGTGATATTCATCGAGACTGGGTGGTTGTGACTTTTGGCACCAGAACAATATTGATTGTGGTCACAATTAAAGTTGTAGGGCTTTTTCGTCTACTCCAGGTTTTTGAGTCTTTTGCTCAAGGCCTGTTGGGAAATGCCGAGTAGAGACGCGGCAGTGGTTTGATTGTTTCCTGCTCTGTGCATAGCCTCTTCCACCAGCAGGCGGGTCGCCTGCTTGATGGTAGGGAGGGGGTCGGCAAAGGTGATTGGGATACCACCTTTCGGATCACGTGTATGGTGCTTTGATTCGTCTTGCTGTGTCCTGGAGATATGCTGGCGAAAAACGGCGAGGGGGAGGATTCCGTTGCTGTTTTGTGCTATGGCATCAAAAACCATGGCTTGTAATTCCCTGATATTGCCGGGGAAATTGTATGATTCCAGAATGGATATCAGTTCTTCGGGGATTCTTGGCCGCTTTTTCTTGAGAGTTTCCACTGCACACTGGACAAAGTGGTCGACGAGCACGCCAAGATCTTCTTTACGTTCTCTGAGCGGCGGCAAGATGATCCGATGGGTTCGCAGCCGGTAATGCAGGTCCTGGCGAAACATTTCTTTCTGCTGTAAGTCCCAGAGATCGACGTGGGTGGAGGCGACGATGCGGGCACTGCTAGTCTTGTTGGTGTCCCGACCGAGTGGCATATATTCCTTTTCCTGGAGCAGGCGAAGCAGTTTAATCTGAGAAATCGGGCTCAAGTCGCCTATTTCATCAAGAAAGAGGGTTCCGTGTGCGGCTTTTTCGATGAGGCCAGGTCTGTCGGTATCAGCGCCGGTGAACGCCCCTTTGACATGGCCGAATAACGTGTCGGAGAAGATGTTGTCGTCAAGGCCTGCTACATTGATCGCGATAAATTCTCCGGGAATGCCGCTGACCTGATGAATGGCTCTGGCGATCAGTTCTTTTCCAGTGCCGGTCTCTCCCCGGATAAGTACAGGCTCTGGTGTCTTTGCTGCGGATTCGACATAGTTGAACAACAGGAGCATTTTAGGTGAATTGGTGATAATCCTGGCAAATGCTTCGGGGTGTTTCAAGTGGCCATCACGCAACTGTTCCTTGAGGGCTATGTTTTCTTGATGTAGAGCTCCGTATTGGATACTTTTTTTAACCGATGCGATGAGACGGTTCTCGTCAACAGGTTTGACTATATAATCAAAGGCACCCGATTTCATGCATTCAACTGCGGTTTCGGCATCAATGCGACCGGTAATAATAATCACCGGAATATGTGGATTCTGATTGGTTATCTGTTCTAAAATTGCCTCCCCGTCGACATGCGGCATGTTCAGGTCGAGCAGGATGACACTTGGCGGGCGCTGGCTAATTATGGCCATTGCCTGTCTGCTGTCGGCACAGGTCAAAACGTTACTAATCCCGGCAAGTTGCAGGGTTGTGTCAACCGACAGAAGGATCGCTTCTTCATCATCGATCACCAGTATTGGGTCGGACGGGTAAAGTCTCTTGCTCATATCATTCTCCCTACGACCTCATCGGTGCTGTATCGTGGCAACAGGATTGTCGCGGTTGTACCTTCCTGGGGAATGGACCTGAAATCAAGCCAGCCGCCATGGTTGCGTACTATCGTATCCGAGATGGAAAGTCCGAGCCCTGTTCCACTGCTGTCGCGTTTCGTGGTAAAAAATGGATCTTTGATGCGGGCGAGAATTTCCGGTGCCATACCCGGTCCGGTATCGCGCACTTCCAGAAAGATTTCTTCAGATTCTTCGATATATCCCGTTGTAATGTATAGGCTTTGTTTGGGGTCGGTAAGTGCCTGGCATGCATTCACTACCAGATTGATGACGACCTGGCTCAGCCTCTGGCTATTGCCCTGTATTGTCGGCAGATTTTCCGAATAAACAACTTGAAAATTGCAGGTAGCCTTTTTGATGAGACTGGAAATGAGGCCGACGGCTTTTTCCACCACCTGGTTCAGATTAACGGTTTCACGCAAATCAGAGGGCTTATGCCCTGAGAAATCCTTCAGGTCGCCAACTATGCGTTTGACCCGCTCTACTCCTTCCTGGGAATACAGTAGAAGACGAGGCATCCTTTCCCGTAATTGCGGATAGGCCATGGTCCCGACTTCCAGGTCCTGGTTCTCCTCATAATGATTATCTAGAATAGGTTGGATGGCGTGCCATAGTTTGTCGAATACCTGAATGTTCAACATGACAGAGGAAATGGGGTTATTTATCTCATGAGCGACACCGGAGACCAGGGTGCCAAGCGATATCATTTTATCTGTCTGCATGAGCTGTTCCTGTTGCATTTTGGTCTGGGCCTCGATTTTTTTCTTTTCCGTAATGTCTCTGGCCGTCATGAGAAAGGTTGACAGCTGATCTGCAGTATCAAGTTTTGCAAAGGTGGCCTCAACGGTAATAGTCCGTTTGTTTTTTAAGATAAATGTTGTTTCCAACAGGTAATCATCCGGCTGATCATTGCTTATCTGGTTGATTTTTGCCTGGAAAGGCTCTTGCTGTTCAGGGGGAATCATGTCGGTAATATACATGTCCTTCATTTCCGACAGAAGGTAACCGCTTATTCGTTTCCATGCGGTGTTGGCGTAGCTGATCTGCAGATTGGAGTCGAAAAGCAGGATGATTTCCCGGGCAGTTTCGGCCAGCAACCGATATTTATTCTCGCTTTTTCTCAGAGACTCCTCCATTTCCAGCCGATGGGCTTCGCCGGCTGCACCCTGCCAGATAATATACACCGAAAGTATAGAAATTATGGCCAGGATACCGAGGAAAATAAAGGTCATACGTTTGGTTATTGCGGCAATCTGCGCTCGGACATCTTCCACATATACCCCGGTCCCGATCACCCAGTGCCAGGGTTTGTACTCCTGGACATAGCTGATCTTGGAAAAAATCCGAGTAGGTTCATCCTGCCATTGCCAATGATATCTGACATATCCGCCTCCAGTTTCTTTCACCGTTGCGAGAAATGCCTGAAAGAGTTTCATGCCGGCAGGGTCTTCGGTATCTGTGACATCTTTTCCTTCCAGATCCGGGCGATATGGATGCATGATCATTGTCGGATGGGTGTCGTTAATCCAGAAGTAATCCTTTCCTTCCGGTCCATAGCGAAGTCGTCGGAGATGGGCAGCTGCCTGATGTTTTGCTTCCTCAACTGTAATGGATTTATTTTCTGCGAGTTCTGCGTAATAACGGATAGAACTCATGGCTGATTCGCTGAGAGCGTGAATCATTTCCCGTTTTCGCTCCATGAGATGGGCTTCCACCTTAGGTAATATATAACCAAAAAATGTTCCGATGAACAAAAACATCGACATGAGAACCGGCATGAAAATTTTCGCAGGAACTATGTTTGGTAAAAAAGATTTTGCAGGGATTTTCATTGCTGTCTCAGCTGATATTGAAGAGGTGAGTCTATAAGAAGATCAAGAGCAGAACGATATTCCGCGGTGAAATAATACCGTCCATTGTATTTTTCCTGTCCCAGCACTTTTCAGTGAAATTTTTTGCAACGGAAAACAGCTGATTGATACGGAAAGAACATCAAAATAACAATCTTTTAATTTGCCAAAATTTAATGTGTTTGTAAAAGTGCTCGTATTCATTTCGATAAAATTAATTGAAGATGTCGATAAAGTCAATTTGGAAAGAAGGCATTGGTGTAACATTGTTCTGTTTGTTGTGCGTTGCACAGTTTCGATTTACATTAAAAACAATTAAAACAAATAATTACACGGTAATCAATGTAATAACAATGTGCTCTTTTCTTTCTAATAGCGGAAAAAAAAATCAAATCGTTTGGTGTGCATATCATTTATCTAACATATTGTAAGTAAATGTAAATTACAAATACAAAAGTATTTCACTGCTGGTAGTTGTGTAACAATGTTTGATTTAGCGCTTGAACAATGATGTTCTATGCAGTATAAAATGCAATTGAGACTGGTGGATGGACTAAAATTCAGACCAAAAGGAGTGGTTATGGGTAAGTTTGATGAGGTGTTTCAGCGCAGTGTTGACAATCCTGAGCAGTTTTGGGCAGAAGCAGCTAAGGATATCACATGGTACAAAGAACCCGATAAAATTTTAGACAGTTCCAATGCTCCGTTTTACAAATGGTTTCCCGGCGGCAAGATGAACACGTGCTATAACGCTGTTGATCGTCATGTTGAAAACGGGCGAGCCGACCAGACGGCAATCATCTACGATAGTCCTGTTACGAATACCATCAAGAAGATCTCCTATAAAGAACTGCAGACCATGGTCGCAACCTTTGCCGGTGGCCTGGCTAGTCTTGGTGTTACAAAAGGCGATACCGTCGTCATCTATATGCCGATGATTCCTGAAGCTGCCGTGGCCATGCTGGCCTGCGCCAGGCTGGGTGCGATACATTCAGTTGTTTTTGGCGGTTTTGCACCCCACGAGCTTGCTATCCGGATTGATCATGCCCAGCCAAAACTGCTGATCACCGCATCCGGAGCGATCGAAGGCAAGAAAACTCTCGAATACAAACCGCTGGTAGACAGTGCAATTAAACAATCTACCCACGAAGTAAAAAATGTTGTCGTTTTTCAGCGCGATATTGTCACAGCCTCAATGATTGAAGGGCGCGATATAGACTGGAAAGATTTGGTAGGCAAGAGCAAGCCGGTAGGATGTACTGAGGTCGATGCCACCGATCCACTGTATATCCTTTATACCTCAGGTACCACCGGAATGCCTAAGGGCGTGCTGAGAGATAATGGCGGTCACGCAGTTGCCCTATACTGGACTATGAAAAACCTCTATGACATCAATCCCGGTGAGGTCTGGTGGTCGGCGTCGGATGTTGGCTGGGTTGTCGGCCATTCTTATATCGTTTATGCTCCTTTGCTCCAAGGTTCAACCACGGTCTTCTATGAAGGAAAACCAGTCGGAACCCCCGATGCGGGTGCATTCTGGCGGGTTATCTCCCAGCACAAAGTAAAGACGCTTTTTACTGCCCCTACTGCGTTCCGGGCGATTAAAAAGGAAGATCCTAACGGAGATTTCATTAAGAAATATGATATTTCCTGTTTTAAATGCCTCTATCTCGCCGGGGAGCGAACTGATCCCGATACGCTGCACTGGGCGGAAGATATGATTGGCGTGCCGGTTATCGACCACTGGTGGCAGACGGAAACCGGCTGGGCAATCGTCGGTAACTGCCGCGGTATCGAACAGCTTCTCGTAAAAGAAGGATCGCCAACCAAGGCGCTGCCCGGCTATGATGTTATGGTAGTTGACGAGGAATGCAATGAAGTGCCTCGCGGAACTGAGGGGAACATTGTCTGTAAGCTGCCCCTGCCTCCAGGAACTTTAACGACGCTGTGGCGCAACGATGATCGTTACGTCAAGTCGTATATGACCAAATTCCCTGGCTATTATGATACCAGCGATGGCGGATACATCGATGCCGACGGCTACGTGTATGTAATGGGACGTATGGATGATGTTATCAATATCGCCGGACATCGTTTATCAACCGGAGCAATGGAAGAGATTATCTCCAACCATCCCGATGTTGCCGAATGTGCCGTCTTTGGTGCTGATGATCAAATGAAAGGTCAGCTGCCCGTCGGTTTCTTCGTTGTCAAGGCCGGGGTTACCCGTCCAGGGGATGAAATCAAGGCCGAACTGGTGAAGATGGTCCGTGAGTCTATCGGTCCGATTGCCTGTTTCCGTGATGCCTGTCAGGTCGCACGATTGCCGAAAACCAGATCTGGTAAGATTCTGCGTGGTACCATGCGATCTATCGCCAATAGTAAGGATTATAAGGTGCCGTCAACCATTGACGATCCGACAATTCTTAATGAAATCACCGATACCCTTAAAAAAATGGGTTACGCCAAGAAATAGTTTACGCATACTTCAACCGGCAGCTGCTTTTTTGGCAGCTGCCTTTTTTTTAATTTTAAGGGGCCCGAGAGAACTCCCGCTCCAAATCCCAGGATGAGTGTTTATGAAAATCCATGAATACCAGGCAAAAGAACTTTTCCGTAAGTATAAGGTGCCAACTCCCGAAGGCGGTGTCAGTACTACCTTAGAGGGTGTTGAAAAGGCTGCTGCAAATCTTGGCCTTCCGGTTGCTGTTAAAGCCCAGATCCATGCTGGTGGTCGGGGGAAGGGCGGCGGCGTAAAAATTGCCAAGACAAGCAAAGAAGTCACAACGGCCGCAAAGGCAATCCTTGGCATGACTCTGGTCACCAAGCAGACCGGCCCTGAAGGACGTGTGGTTAAAACGATTCTGGTAGAAAAAGGACTTTCGATCAAAAAAGAGCTTTACCTGTCCATTATCCCTGACCGCAGTACCGCAACCATTACCATCGTTGCGAGCCAGGACGGCGGCATGGATATTGAGGAAGTCGCTGCAAAAACACCTGAGCGGATAATAAAGGTCCCAGTTAATCCGATAACCGGTATTCGGGGATATCATGTCAATCAGGTCATGTTTGGCCTGCAGCTTGATAAAGCGGTAATGAAAGAGTTCGGGGCGATCCTGAAAAATCTTTATAATTTATTTGTTGATTATGACTGCTCCATGGTCGAGATCAATCCTCTGATTATCACTGAAGATAATCGGGTTATTGCCCTTGATGCCAAAGTCGATATAGATTCCAATGCCTTGTTCAGGCATCCTGATGTTGTTGCCATGCATGATCCCAATGAGGATGATCCTGCCGAGGCTGAAGCCGCCAAGTACAACCTCAACTATATAAATCTTGATGGCAATGTCGGCAATATGGTCAATGGGGCCGGCCTGGCCATGGCAACCATGGATATAATTAAGCAGGCAGGTGCTGAACCGGCTAACTTCCTTGATGTCGGTGGCGGTGCCAATGCCGAGATGGTAGAAAACGGTTTTCGCATAATTCTGAGCGATTCAAAGGTGAAGGGGATTTTGATTAACATTTTTGGTGGCATACTTCGTTGCGATGTCCTGGCGCAGGGGGTGGTTCAGGCTGCTGAAAAAGTGAAATTATCGGTGCCTGTCGTGGTCAGGATGGAAGGGACTAATGTTGAGGAAGGACGACGAATACTCAGTGAGTCAGGTCTGAAATTAATCAATGCAACCGATCTGGCAGATGCTGCCAAAAAAGTCGCAGAACTTGTAGCCTGATTGAAAAAACGCTTGGCTGAATAGACCATCTGGAAACATTCCAACGACTAATCATATATAAAATCAGAGGCCAAAAGAGGATCAGTAAAAGATGCACAACTACTGTGTTCGCCGACTTGTTTCTTTTTTATGTTTGTTGATGGTCCCAACACATGACGTATGTGACATCAAAACACTTGTTATTTCAGTCGACTGAATTTGATGTGCGGATGGCGGAGCAATTGGTTAAAGGAAACTCACCTGACTTTTAAAAGGTGTATGTATTAAATATACTCGCAAAGGAAAAAAATGAGCATTCTAATTAATTCCCAAACACGTGTCCTTGTTCAGGGTATTACCGGCAAGGAAGGGCAGTTTCATACCCAGCAGTGTATCGC
>JBBRDD010000127.1:0-14198 GCA_038204235.1 Desulfobulbales bacterium | reverse complement strand
ACTATCAAACCGCCAAGGTCTCTCAGTCGCAGTTGTCGGGCAAGTTCTGCGGCTGCTTCCATGTTGGCCTGAAAAATTGACGCTTCAAAATTTTTACCTTTAGAGGTCGAGCCGGAATTGACGTCGATTGCCACCAGTGCCTCGGTCGGATCGATAACAATGGATCCACCCGAAGGCAGACTCACCTGGGACTGGTAAATCGATTCTATCTGATCTTCGACACTGTACTGATTGAATATTGGTCGAGCGCCCTGATGAAAACGAACATTGACGGTTCTCTGCTGCTGCTCCGGAAGCATTTTAACAAACTCTTTAACCTGCTCCAGTGCGGTTCGATCATCAACCAGTATCTCCTGGATGGAAGGATCAAAATGTTCGCGCAAAAATCTCAGAACACTCCGATGATCTTCATAGACCAGACCAACCCCATCCAACTCCTGCCCTTTGTTTTTAATCTCACTCCACAACTCAAGGAGATACTCGACATCGCGGGTTAAGGCATCCTGGGTTATATCGACGCTGGCGGTACGGACAATCCAACCAATCCCTTCCGGTAAATTCATGGAAAGCATGGTATCCCGTAGCTGCGATCTTCGCTGTTCTCCGGAGATTTTCCTGGAAATCCCTGCCGAATCCGACCCCGGCATCAGGACCACGCAGCGTCCTGGGATAGACAGGAAGGTGGTCATGTTCGCACCCTTTTTCCCCACCTCTTCTTTGACTACCTGGGCCAGAATCTCCTGCCCCTTCTCAATGACATTGGTTATGTTCAGTTTCTTCCACTGATTATTCTCCACCAAACGAAGAGTTTCTGCCGAGAGGTCAGGCTTATAGTATTCGGGGTGAATCTCACTAAAGGGCAAAAATCCGTTTTTCTCTGTCCCATAGTCGACAAATGCCGCCTGAAGACTCGGTTCGATAGCGACGATGCGAGCCTTATAGATATTGCTTTTTGTCTGAGTTCTGGAAATAGTTGAGACATGAATGGATTCCAACCGGCCATCTTCAAGCAGAGCCAGACGGCATTCTTCCGGTTCTTCGGCGTTAATGAGCAGCTTACAGACTTTTTTCGTTTCATCTTTAGGTTGAGTACTGGAACTCTCTTCTTCGCCAGGCTGAGCAGTAACTTCGGCGTCCTGCTCCATAAACCCGTTATCTGAGCCGGAAAACGCAGACTGGGCAACCCCAGCCTCTTCTAGCGTGCTTTGTTCGGCGCTGGGTTCCGCGTCATCGTCGGCCACACTCGCAGCGGTTGAAGACTTATCTGCAACAGTCGCCTTCTTGCGCCCTCTTCCCCGGCGCCCGCGTGGACGTTTCGGCTCGTCTTTTTCCTCGCCAGTAGTTTCTTCAACCTGGGCGACAACAGTTTCAATTTCAGAGACGACCCCTATCTGCTCAGTTATGGCTGCGGTATCCGCTACGATATTCTCGACAACCTCGTCAGTTTTTTTCTTCGGCCGTCTTCCGGAGCGCTTCCTGGCAGGAGCGCTCTTTTTCTGTTTGTCCTGATTTCCCTCCCCGACACTCTCCAGATCAGGACCAACTTCTTGCTCTGGGCTGATCTCTACCGTGGTTTTTTTTGGGGCCCTTTTTCTGGGACGACTCTTGGCTTTTACAGCTGTGCCCGCCTCTAGTTTTGGTTCCGGCGTTTCTGCAGCAGCGTCCGATGACACATCGCTGGTGGTACTCTTCCACCACGCTCCGGTTGTCGCTTTTATTTGAACAGTTTTATTTTCTTTTTCAGCATCTTTTTTTCCAACCATATTTTGTCCTTTACACCGGATAGAGCACACCAAAGGTGGCCGCAACCCGACAATTTTATTGATAGAATCGTTGACGATGCAGGCATTAGAAATCCTGTGTTGCAACAATCAGCATATTTGTATTCACTTTTTTATAGGTATTCATTGAGCAAGCTCGTTTGCGGCCGCAACTGCACAGGGGTAAATACTACAGTCACAGTACTTATTACCCGCACATTTTAGCCGGCCTGACAAAACTGTCTATTACTCAATGTAAACCTGCAATTCTTAGTGCCTTACAGATTATTTTCTTATTTTATTTACCAGAAAACAATCTGTCTCAAGGTACTTATCCCGGCTTATTTTCCGTTTACCGGGGTTTGGAGGAAGTGATCTTGGGCGTTTCATGGAGCCATACATGTCCCGGTGCAGCGACAGTAATCTCTGCCCGTCCACATGTGCTCAATTCCCCGACATACTAGTACTGTCAATTCCCATGAAACACAAATGGTATTTGACATTAGCCAACGAGAGATTGTAAATTTCCTTCATCATTTCCTGCACAAGGCCACCTTGACGACATATCTATTCCGGGTCTCTATTTTCTCAATTATATGAAATAGATGTTCGGATCGACCAGAACACAGGCGCTGACTTTAAACTTGACAGTATTCGCTCTGAACCGTACATTTCGAGCTTCAGGTAGAGTTTAACTGCAATGTCGTTCATTGGTAGCCTTTCAAAATGCAGGAATGACTACTATAGTACATATTTTACTCTTTTCTTCATAAATAGAAAAGGTTATTACATCGCCGACAGCGATCGCTCGAAAGGAGTACACTTTGCCACCATGTTTTTTCCGTATCAGCCTTTTTCAACCGGCCGCCATTGTCCTCACGGTTCTTTCTTCCTGCGTGATTGCCTGTCAGGCATATGCGGAAAAGGCCTCGACTGAAGAATGGAATGTTTCTGCGGATAAAATTGTCCGTTATGAGAACCCCAACAGCATTGTCGCCAAGGGCAATGTCGTCCTTATAAAAAGAGAAAAGATGGCGCCGCAGCGATCGACGGCCGACATCCAGTCTTCCCTCTGGTCGGAACTGCTTGTAGAGAACGTTGAAAAAACTCCAACGATGGCTGCGGGTACGCAATCACCGCCACCACAATACCAGACAACCATGACAATTAAGGCTGACTGGATAGTTTACGATGTAGACCTGAAATCCATTAATGCCAAGGGGAACGTACACATCACCACAAAAGATGACCAGCTTACTGCCAAAGCTGGAACCTTAAATCTGGTCGATGAGACCGGCACTTTTAGTGATGCAACGATTCTTCACAAAAACAACACGCTCCATCTCGAAGGAAAAAAGATTGAAAAGACCGGGCTTGATACCTACCGGGTTATTGACGGCTGGGCGATAACCTGTAAGCTAGAAAGTGGCGAGACTCCCCCATGGAGTTTCGCCAGCTCCGAAACAAACGTTCGGCAGAATGGCTTCGCGGTCTTAAAAAATGCACGATTCAACATTAGAAATATCCCTGTCTTTTATTCTCCTTACCTGCTCGTTCCGGTTAACAGCACTCGTCAGACCGGTTTTATTTTTCCCGAATTTTCTTCCTCAACCAATAACGGCTTTGGTATAAATCTTCCCTTATTTCTCAATATCTCTGAATCTGCTGATGCAACTTTTTATCCAGAGTACCTGAGCAATCGAGGGTTTATGCCGGGATTCGAATTCCGTTATGTTGCGAGCGAAGCCGACAAGGGAATCTTCTCCGGGAGTTTTCTCCACGACAAGCTATCGGACCCCTCGGAAACTTCCTATTATAACAGTACCGGATATACCCATGATAACAGCGACAGATACTGGCTGAGAGGAAAGGCAGACCAATCTTTTGCCGACTGGCAGACACGTCTCGATATTGATGTTGTCTCCGATCAGGATTATCTCAACGAGTTTAACTCCGGCTTAACGGGATTTGAAAATACGCAAAACCGGTACCTTGGAACTTTTGGCCGGGGTTTCCAGAATAAGACAGACACATTGCGCGAGAACACGTTCAAAACGCTGCGCAGCTGGAATGGTACTGCGCTGCAGGTCAACCTGTTGGCCGTCAACGACACGGACACCACCGCAAGCAGTACCGATACCCCACTGTGGTCGCTACCCAGTCTCGACTACGCCGGCATCGTGCCCCTCGGCGATACCCGCTTTTCTTTTGATTGGGATACAAGTTATGTCGACTACTGGCGGAAAGACGGTGTAGGCGGACATCTATTCGACCTGAACCCATCTATCTCTACACCTATTTCACTGGGCCCATACCTTGAATCAAGAGCAGAGCTTGGTCTCCATGACACCTTCTACCTTGCCCAAACCTATGGGGATGCAGAGTGGGCATACAACGACACCCAGAACCGTTTGTATCCGGAGTTCGAAATCGAGGTGGCAACCACTCTTGAAAGAAATTTTACTTTCGGAGCAAAGAGTGACCGAACCGTCACCCACCAGATGAGACCCTATGTTAAATATGGCTACATCCCCCTGGTTGACGAGGGAGATCTCACCGAATTTGAGGCTGTCGATGCTTTTGATAATAAAAATGCCATCACCTATGGTTTAGATAATTACATAAATGCATTCACGGGAAATGAAGAAACATGGAATCCCCTCAATGACTATGCAGAAATAAACATATCCCAATCCTACGATCTTCGGAGTGAATCCTCTGACCAACCGTTTTCAGCTATCCTTTCCGAGTTAAAATGGAAACCGTTGACCAGGACCTCCATTTCTTACAAAAGTTACTATGACATCTATGACAATACCTTTACCCGGCAAATCCTGCAAAGCGTATACAGCGACAGCCGGGGCGACTTTTTAAGTCTTGATTATAGTTACAACGAGGTGTCAGACATCGAACAGATCAACGGGACTGTTCAAGCGTATATCATCAACGGCTGGTATGCCGGCGGAAAAATTGAGCATTCACTTTCCCAGGAAGAAACGGTCGAAACCAGGGGTTCCCTGACCTATCGGGCTCCCTGCTGGGCAGTTAAATTTGAGACACGATACACCCCCACCGATACCGCTGTCCTCGTCGTTTTCAGTCTGGCCAACATTGGTTCGCCGCTGGGGATTAGTTTTTAATTTTAATTCGTCTGGAATACTGACAAAAATCTGCCATGTACTATGACATTTTCAATGGCGATGCCGATGGTATTTTCGCCCTTCATCAATATCGTCTGGAAAACCCACTGCCGGAGGCACAGCTCATAACCGGCGTAAAGAGGGATATCCAACTGCTCTGCCAGGTAGAAAACCAGCACAACAATCACCTCTGTGTTTTTGACATCTCCCTTGACAGTAACCGGTCCGCACTCCTGCAGCTGCTGCAGCACCAGAATACGATTGTCTATTTTGATCACCATTTTGCAGGCACTATACCGGAATCACCTTTCCTGCAGGCGTGCATTGATCCCTCACCCGATACCTGCACCTCGATGCTCGTTAATAAAACTCTGGCCGGCAAACATTGCCTCTGGGCCATATGCGGCGCATTTGGCGACAATCTGCACCATCTGGCAAACCAGCAAGCCCAAAAGCAAGGCTTGACAGAAGACCAGACCGGGCAGTTACAAGAGCTGGGAGAACTGTTTAATTATAATGGGTACGGAACAACAATCGATGATCTCCACTATCATCCCCGAGATCTTTATACAGCAATTCATCCGCACTCCACCCCTTTTACGTTCCTGGAAATTGCCCCGGAAATTGCCGTACTGCGGCGGGGATATAAAGAAGATATTACCCTGGCAATGCAGATGCAAGAGATGAAAACGGTCGGCAAAAACAGAGTATATATCCTGCCCGACATCCCATGGGCACGGCGGGTTACCGGAGTTTTTTCCAATCTCCGAATGCGGGAACAGCCAGACGCAGCCCATGCTATACTCACCGAGGATAAAAATAACAACTTGAGGGTGAGCGTCCGCGCCCCGCTTAACGACCGGCGCGATGCCGACATCCTCTGCAACCTTTTTCCTACCGGTGGCGGAAGAAAGGCTGCGGCAGGAATCAACAGCCTGCCTGCGCACCAACTCGACGACTTTATCGAAAAATTCCTCTCTTTTTACCGTTGATAATGGTAAGTTTTTAGCATATCAATAAACAGTAAAGGAGATACTATCATTTATTCGCGTCTTAAATTTTACATATTGAGCTCTGCACTTTTCAGTGTGCTGCTTGTTTTTCTGATTGACGTCACCTGTATTGCCGAGGATGTCCCAAAGGCTGCCGATATGGTGGTCGACAATCAACCTATCGACCTGAACAGTCAGCGTTATCAGCTCCTTTTTCAAGAACTGGAAAACCAGCATCATTTTGTCAAAAAAGACCTCGAACAACTTTTTCAAGGATTGCAGGGCGACCGAAAAGTACTGGAGTTGATGGATAAACCCGGAGAGGCGAAACCCTATTATGCGTATTGGCCTCTGTTTATCACCCCTTCTGTTATTGCCAAGGGCAAAGACAGTCTTGTCCAATACCGACAGTTGTTTGATCGAATTGAAGCTGCGTTTGGCGTCGACAGGGAGTATATCGTCGCCATCTGGGCCATCGAGTCCCGGTTTGGCTTCAATCAGGGCGGTTTTAATCTCTTTCGAACGCTTAATACCCTTTTTGACATGTATCCCCGCAGGTCTGATTTCTATCGTAAAGAGCTCATCAATTTTCTTATTCTGTGCCGAGACAATAATATGAATCCGCTGCGGGTTAACGGTTCCTACGCAGGAGCTTTTGGACAGGCCCAGTTTATGCCGTCAAGTTTCAATACATATGCAGTTGATTTCGATGGCGACGATCGGCGCGATCTCATTAATTCGGTGGACGATATCTTTGCCTCCATTGCCAATTACCTTAAAAATTTTGGCTGGACACTTCAGGCGCCGGTGTTTGCAGAAATCGGCCGTGAGCTTAAATCAGAATTGCAGAATACACTCCAGAAAGAAGGACCCGATGCCTTGATAGGCTGGCGAGCCGTCTCTGACATCCAGCAGGTAACCATTCCTCGCCTACCAAACAATGGACAACTGTCTATTGTAGAGCTGGAAAGATCCCCATTAGAAGGCGGCGGAATGCGTTATGTCGCAGGCTACCCCAATTTCAGGGCTATTACTGAATATAACCATAGCAACAAATATGCCATGACTGTTAGTGAGATGGCCGAAGCATTCAAAAAATAAGCGGACTTCGATGCCTTATCGATTGCGTCGCCCTCCCCTGTTTGCCGCTCTGCTGACGATTGTTGCACTGTCAGGGTGCTGCCTGCCGATACCCAAAGATACCTATCAGCCGCTTCACCATATTGCAGAGAGCGAGACTCCTGTCTTCGCCGATGATCTGCATATCGATTCACTGATCGAATCCGCCAAACGCCAGGCGGCATATCTGAAAAGACAGAATCCTGCACAAGAGATCGTCTTCGGGTCGGACGTCTACGATAATCGCTGGCTGCTCTTTTCCGTACAAGCGTTCCTGGCAAAGCTCCAGCAACATCCGGACAGCAACGAGCTGAACCGGTTTATCAAGGAACATTACCTCGTCTACCAGGCCGGTGGGCGAACCAGGTCACGAGATCGCAGCATGCTGGTCACCGGCTATTACGAGCCGACATTTGCCGGCAGTCTTACGAAAGACCCACCCTTTCTGACACCCATTTACTCCATGCCGAAATCTCTTATCAGTCTGCCCGCCCCAAATGGCAAGAAGTCCATTGGCCGATACAATAAAGACCATACCTTTATCAGTTTCTGGAGTCGGGCGGAAATAGAAAATAATGCACTGCTGCAGGGAGAAGAAATGGCCTTTCTCCAGGATCCTTTTGATGCTTTTCTGCTCCACGTGCAGGGATCCGGCCGGATTCAACTGCCGGATAAATCGATCAGAGCCGTGCGTTTTGCAAGCTCCAATGGTCTTGGTTATAAGAGTATCGGCAAACTGCTGGTTGATGAAAAGAAAATGACTCTGGAAGAAGTAAACATCCCGGCAATAAGAGCGTACCTGCACGACCACCCGGATCAGCGGCAGCGGATTCTCCAATCTAACCCCCGGTTTATTTTTTTTAGTTGGGGGGATGCGCTGTCCCCCAGAGGCAGCAGCCGGGAACCCCTGACACCCGGTCGATCGATTGCCATGGACGGGGATGCGCTGCCCGGCGGCACTATTGGTTATTTAATTACACGGCGACCGGTCGTGGCTGAAGACGGGACCATCACCGGCTGGATGCCGCTTAACCGTTTTGTATTCCCCCAGGATTCCGGGGCGGCCATCAAAGGAACAGGCCGGGTAGATATTTTCTGGGGATCTGGGCACTATGCCGAGGTTGCCGCCAACCATATGAAAGAGGAAGGCTCACTGTTTTTTCTGGTGAAAAAAGGCTTTCCCGGTACCAGTAAACAAGAGCGCAACAAGCAGAATTGATAATCTACCGGAAATCATAACCTACAGATGGCTATGTAAAAAGCTTCAGATGCCAGGTGTCAAATTTTATGACACCATCAACAATTCACTTTGGATAAAGAAGAGCAAATCTCTGCCAGAAGTCAGGAAAAGACTTGGCCACACATTGCTCGCCGGTAATCTGCACCCCCGGTATGCGAAGACCGGCCACGGCCAGACTCATCGCCATGCGGTGATCTGCATAGGTTTCGATTTCCGCACCGTGAAGTCCCTCACCTCCTTCGCCATAGATGATCATAGCCGCGTCCTTCTCTTCAATTTTCACGCCCAGTTTGGTCAACTCTGCAACCATGGAGGAAAGCCGGTCGCATTCCTTTATCCGCAAATGGGCGATATTTTCAATCACCGTTGTGCCGTGCGCAAAAGCGGCAACGACGGCCAGCGTCGGGACGACATCCGGCATATCGCCCATGTCCACTTTTATTCCTTCTAAACGCGAAGTTCCCTGCAAAGTAATACCATTGCCCGACCTGGTCACCTCACAGCCCATCCGACCCAACAGAGGCACCAGCATCGCGTCGCCCTGCAATGACGGCACCGGAACGTTGGTCACCGTTACCCGTCCACCGGTGACAGCTGCTGCAGCCCAGAAGTAAGAAGCGTTGGAAGCATCTCCTTCGATCCGATATTCTCGTGCCCGGTAGCAGCCCTGGGGGATGCTGAAAAAACTGAAATCCGGAGTACATTCAACGGCTATGCCGAAAGCGTCCATCACCGAAAGGGTCATGGCGACATAGGGCTTGGACAAAACCTCGCCCTCAACTTTAAGAACCGCTGGCCTTTTAGCATAAGGAGCGACAAGTAGCAGAGAGGATAAATACTGACTGCTTTTTCCTTCCGGGAGAATAGTGGTTCCCCCGGCAATCCCCTTCCCGTTGATGGCAAGAGGAGGACAGCCCGTTCCCCTGGTAGCAATGATATCCACCCCCCAGCCCTGCAGGGCACTCATCAATGGCTCAATCGGACGCTGGTACATGCGTGGGTCGCCATCTATTACATAGCTTGAATTGCCAAGCGAGGCGACAGAAGTCAAAAATCTGGTGGCCGTCCCGTTGTTGCCGAGAAAAATTGGTCCGGCAGCAGGCTGAATAAGTCCCCCGTTGCCCTGAACAAGCCACTCTTTGTTTTTGTCTATGGCAATGCCCATCTGCATGAGTGCTGCAGATGAATACTGTGTATCCTCGCTTTCCAGTGGCCCAAACAGCCTGCTCGTTCCTTGTGCAAGTGATGCAGCAATAAGAGCTCTCTGGGTAAGGCTTTTTGAACCGGGAACTTCGATTACTGCATCAACGTGAGCAATAGGCTGTATAGCAATCATGATTGTTTCGAACCGGGGTTATGGGAACTGGTTGTATGCTCTTTTGAGGAGTCCAGGCGAAGGCCACCGATAATGGAGCGGATTGCGATCAATTTTTCAGCAGCGGCATAGGCAGTGATTCCATCGACGACATCCTCACTGGCTCTTGGGTTGACAAAATTTGCGGTACCGATCTGCACTGCGGTGGCCCCGGCGAGCATGAACTCCAGCGCATCCTCAGCCGACTCGATACCGCCGATACCGATAACCGGGATAGAGACCACCCGCGCGACCTCAAATACCATGCGCAATGCTACCGGCTTTATGGCCGGACCGGAAAGGCCGCCGATGACATTGGCAAGAACGGGGCGTTTCGTTTTCAGATCAATTCCCATACCAATGAGGGTATTGATAAGAGAAATCGAATCAGCCCCTGCCTGTTCAACGGCCCTGGCGATAACGGTAATATCCGTTACATTAGGCGAGAGCTTGACCATTACCGGCACATCGGCCTTTCTTTTAACTGCCGCTGTTACTGCCGCTGCCATCGCCGGATCGGTGCCAAAGGCGACTCCGCCTTTTTTAACATTCGGGCAGGAGATGTTCACTTCAATTCCGGCAACTCCCGGTACCCCAGCCAGCCTTTCAGCAATCTCCTCATATTCTGCCAGGGAATCGCCAAGAATGTTGACAATGACCGGAACGTTCAAGCCGGCAAGATAGTTCATCTTCTCGGTAATAAACCGGTCGACACCAACATTTTGCAGACCTATGGCGTTGAGCATACCGCAGGCAGTTTCCATGATTCGCTGCGGCGGGTTCCCTGCACGGGGATGAAGAGAGATGCCCTTGACGATCACGGCTCCGAGACGGTGCAGGTTCATAAGATTTTCAAACTCTCTGGCATATCCGAAGGTTCCCGAGGCGGTCATTACCGGATTGGCCAGCTCGAGAGAGCCAATATTTACCCGCAGATCAGGCACCTTTCCCTCTTGAAGGCTTACATTTTCCATTGTAAATCCTCCGCATTATACACCGGACCATTGAGACAAACATGGGTGTAGTTTCCTTTGCTATCAGGTCTGCTGCAGCCCAGACAGGCGCCCATGCCGCAGGCCATGACACTTTCAACCGAGACCTGGCAGGGTATACCTGTTGAGGCACAAAAATTGCTTAGCCCGGCCAGCATTGGTTCCGGGCCGCAGCCATATACCGTGCATCCACTTGGCAATTGCATGGATTCAAGTACCTCAAGCACAAAGCCACGATGACCTAAAGAACCGTCGTCGGTCGCCGTCAGGATGCTGATACCAAATGGCCGGAAATCATCAAGCAAGGGTTCAATTTCAATTCTCTCCCGCGCCCCGAGGACGATCAGATCCTCCCGGCAGTCTTTTTTCAACCGACAGTTTTCTTTCACAAGAAACAACAAAGGGGCGATCCCCAGTCCGCCACCGACAATGACTGACGGGGAGGTTGTATTCAGGCGATACCCTCTGCCTAAGGGACCGAATACCGAGAGTGTCTCTTGCTTTTTCACATGGGCAAGAATATCTGTCCCTCTACCGACCACTTTGAAGTAGATCTGGATCGTCCCATCCTGACTGGTCTGGTGAATAGAGAACGGTCTGCGGAGCAGAGGATCTTTGCCCAGACCGGTCCTGATCATAACGAACTGACCGGGCTTGGCGCACCCTGCAACAGCTGGGCAATCGAGGGTCAGACGATAGTTTGCTGCCGTAAACTGTTCGACACGCGTAACAGTTGCATTTTCCTGGTATTGTGACATAGTTAAGTTATATAATTGATGGTGTCGTAAAACTACCCAAAGGGCATAAAAATCTTCCACTTTTTCGTTTCAGCAAATTCCACTATCATTACGACGTACCTTAGTACGCCGAAATAATAGCAAAATTCAAACGCCTCGAATATGAAGTGTTTTACTTAACCATCTCACATTTGAGGTTTTTATGAGTGCATCTACATTATGATTACTGACCCAATTCTTGTTGTCATATCCGCCATTTTCGGCGGAATTGTCGGCAGCTTTTTAAACGTTGTGATTCTCCGTCTACCTGATCCTAATCAATCGATAGTCTTTCCTGCTTCCCACTGCCCCAAATGTTCTGCTGCTCTGCACTGGTACGAGAATATACCAGTGATCAGCTACCTGTTTCTGCGTGGCAGATGCAGCCACTGCCAGGTATCTATTTCTTTACAGTATCCGCTTGTCGAACTGCTGATGGCGCTTCTTGCCGCCGCCCTCATGTATAGATTCCAATTGACCATCGCGACTGCAGGATATTTTTTGTTCTGTGCGGCGCTGCTGGTTATTATTTTTATCGACATTCACCACCAGATCATCCCGGATGTAATTAGTCTGCCGGGTATTGTTGTCGGATTTCTATTTTCTCTCGTCAGTCCCACTCTCACCTGGCAGAATTCACTTATCGGTCTGCTCGCTGGCGGCGGTGTTCTTTATGCAGTAGCATTGTTTTACTTTCTTCTGCGCAAGGTCGATGGTATGGGCGGGGGTGATATTAAACTGCTGGCCATGATCGGCGCCTGGCTTGGCTGGCAATCGCTGCCCTTTGTTATTTTTGCCAGTTCTTTTAGCGGCACACTCGTCGGCCTGATCGCCATGTTATACCAGAAAAAAGGAGGCCGGACCCGTATCCCCTTTGGTCCTTTCTTGTCTCTTGCCGCCATAGTTTATACTTTTTATTCAGAAAATATTCTTTATTTTTTCCACCTCTATCTAACTGGACAATGGCCGTAAACCATCCGGTTCAATTGCCATTGAGCAATCCAAGGGCGACTGTTCTGCCTGCGGCTTTTGCCTCATCACCCTGCATTTTGCTGTGCCCGTACACTGGATAACGTTTTCTGAACCAGGAATTTTTCTTTCGAACCATTTTTCCGCGCAGCTGAAGGACAAGACCTATAAATCGCCATGGTTCTTTTATGGGATGAACAAAAACTATCGGCTGAGCAGGTCTTGCACCAACCCGCTGCAACCGTCTTTTCACTGTCCAGTAGTGCAGACGCCAGTAAGACCTGCATGAGATAAACGGAATGACCATCTTCCCGGCGCAGACCTGCTTTGCGTATCGATCGAGAAAATCAAGCATTGGCCCGCTCGGGTGATATGACCAGGTGGGGCCGGCCAGAATAATGCAATCCCAGTCTTGAAAACATATTTCATTTACCGGTCGGATGTGCATTCTTCCCCGGAAAAAAGTACCGGCCATCGCTGCGACCAGACGAAAATTCGTTTTGAAAGGAAAGCTGTAGGGAGCTACCGGGTCCAGCCTTTCATAAGCGACTTCGATCCCTTCACCTTCAAGACCTTCGACAAATTTCTTGAGCAAGAGTCTGGTTTGCTGGGTAAAAGAATAAAAAACAATGAGCACTCGTTTCTTTTGCAAATGAAATCCTCAGAAATCAGTTTACGCAAATTTAAAAACAGTTTCTCTGCGTTCTCTTCTTTTAACAAAAAAAAAAGCCCCCGACAAGTCGGGGGCTTTTCTTATTATAGAAGTAGCTTAATAATTACGCCTCTACTTCGTGTTCTACACCTACGGCAATTTTGTACAGAACGGTCACCAACAAGAAACCAGTTGCCCAGATTCCAAGGGTAATACCAATTTCATTGGCAGTTGGATAATACTCAACAACCTCCATCAATGGATTGACAACCAGACCACCCATAACAAAACCCAGACCTTTATCTAGCCAAAGCGCAATAAAGATAGCAGCACAGCCGACTCCCACCATGAGATCAGTATACACCTTGGCAATTTTCATGTAGGCAAACAAGCCGAGGCCACCAAAACAGAGAAGAACTGATGTCCACATGAAGGGAACAAGATTATTGTACACATGGCCATCATGCTCAAGACCAAAAAACAGATACTGGAGAGATTCCATGTGGCCAGGAATATTGGAGTAGTAGCCAACAAAAAACTCCATGCCGACAAAAAAAGCGTTGATAAAAGCCGCGTACATAATGATTGTCGTCAACTTGTTGATCGCCTCTTTGCCTGCATCAAAATTAGCAACCCGCTTCATGATCAGGCAGGCTATAACGATAAGTGCAGGCCCTGCGGCAAAAGCCGAGGCAAGAAAGCGAGGAGCGGTAATGGCGCTCAGCCAGAAATGTCTGCCGGGAAGACCACAGTAGAGCATTGCCGTGACTGTATGGATCGAGACTGCAAAGGGAATAGAAAGGTAGACGAAAAAATAGACCCACTTCGGAGGCTTCACCTGTTTACGCTCTGCTGTAAGAATAACCCAGCCACAGATGACGTTCAGTCCGAGATAACCAAGCAGAACACACATATCCCAAAACAGCATGGAATTAGGGGTTGGATGCAGAATCATATTCAGTCCACGCAATGGCTGACCGATATCAGCCATAATGAACATGAGACACATGACAAGAGCAGAAATTGCCATGAATTCGCCGAGGATGGTAAGCCTGCCAAATGTTTTATAATTATGCAGGTAATAGGGGAGTACCAGCATCAACCCTCCTGCGGCTACACCGACCAGGAAAGTAAATTGCGAAATATACAGTCCCCATGACAGATCACGGCCCATACCTGTCAAGTACATACCTAAGAAAAACTG
>JBBRDD010000126.1:0-14211 GCA_038204235.1 Desulfobulbales bacterium | reverse complement strand
CTCGCCTTTAGCGTACTTCTCGGATGGATGTTTGATCCGCTCGGTCCAGGAAAGATCAGAGACATGGATCAACCCGTCAATTCCCTCTTCGATTCCGATGAAAACACCAAAGTCAGTAATATTTTTAATTTTTCCTTCAATAACGGAACCTACCGGATAGTTATCGGTGACCAGATCCCATGGATTCGGCTGGAGCTGTTTCATACCAAGGGAAATACGCTTGGTCTCGGTCTCGATATTCAGGACCATGACTTCGACTTCATCACCCACGGAAACCATCTTGGATGGATGACGGGGTTTCTTCGACCAGGTCATTTCAGATACATGAATCAGACCTTCGACTCCTTCTTCCAGCTCGACAAAGACACCGTAATCAGTAATGGATACAACCTTGCCTTTGGTCGTCTGGTTCACTGGATATCTCTCGGTGACAGTCGCCCATGGATCATCACGAAGCTGCTTCACACCAAGAGACACGCGATCATGCTCTCTATCATACTTGAGGACTTTGACTTCCAGCTCCTCACCAACTTTATAGAGTTTGGCCGGATGTGAGACCCGCCCCCAGGAAAGATCGGTGATATGACAGAGTCCGTCCATGCCGCCCATATCGATAAAGAGACCGTAGTCAGTAATATTGGTAATGGCACCTTTGATAATCTGCCCTTCTTCCAGTTTGGAGCGCATCTCTTCACGGAGCTTGTTGCGTTCCTCTTCGAGAATAGCCCGACGGGAGATAACAACGTTGTTTCTCTTTTTATTGAACTTCAAAATCTTAAAGTCCATCGTGTCGCCGATCAGCGCATCAAGATCTTTCACCGGACGAAGATCGATCTGAGAATACGGCAGGAACGCAGGAACCCCGATATCGACAGACATGCCGCCTTTAACACGGCTCTCGATCTTACCGGAAATTGTCTCGTCAGCTTCCTGAATTTCCGCGATTCTTTCCCATACTTTTATGGCAATAGCCTTTTCTCTCGACAGCAGGAGTCCGCCTTCTTCCTTACGGCGCTCTACGAACACCTCGAAAACGTCACCAATTTTGATTTCCTCACCATCTTCCAGGCGGAATTCCGATTTGGCAATATAACTTTCTGCTTTATCGCCAACATCAACAAGGAGATAATCGTCCACCGTGCCGATAATAGTACCCATGGCAACATCTCCCACGGCGACTACCTTGTTGTTTTCTTCCATTTCAAAGAGATCGGCAAAGCTCATCTCTTCACTGCTGTCCTGGGTTGATTGATTAAGTTGTTCTGTCATGGATTTTACTCTTCCTGTAGACCAGAGGCCAAATGGTAAAGGTTATTTCACCCCGCACAAAAAGCATGCTAAGGTAAAAAGAAAATAAGGCTACCCCCGCTGCAGGGAGCAACCTTTATATATACGAACCACACTTTATAGCAATTTTTCAACGATAGGACAACAACTTCTTGCAGAAGCAGATATTTTTTCTGTTCATTTTTTTAATTTTCAAAAAGTACCTATGCTGTTTTCTTTTCACTCCCTCGTCTGCCTCGAGGGTAATTCCGGCTTCCTGATTTCTTCCGTTTCGGGCGCGGCGGTTGACCATCTGACTCAAGTTTCTTGTCCTGTCCTTTGGGAGGGAGAGAGAGAAGGTTCTCTTCAGGCAGAACACAGTCAAACTTTTTATTAATGAATTCCTCTATGGCCGGCAGGTAAAACGACCCCTCCTCGCAGGCAAAACTTACCGCCTTGCCGTTGGCTCCAGCCCTTCCGGTCCGGCCGATACGATGGACGTAATCTTCCGGTTCATAGGGCAAAGTATAGTTAACAACGAAGGTAATTCCTTCAATATGGATGCCACGCCCGGCGACGTCGGTTGCGACGAGTACTTTTACCTTACCGGTCCGGAAGTTTTCAAGGCGGGTCATACGTTTATTCTGATCAACATCTCCAGACAACAGAACACAATCGATATTGTTTCGCTGCAGACGGTTGGCTAATCGCTTCGTTTCGTTTTTCATATTGGCGAAAACAATGATACGGTCGTCCGGATTCTGCTGAATGAGATTATAGAGAACGGCATATTTTTCTTCCGCCGTAACCAGATAGACAACCTGTTCCACTGTATCGACAGCCACTTGCTCCGGCTCTGCCTCGACCACCTTCGGCTGCACGCTCCATTGTGACGCAAGGCGTTGCACGTCGTCTGAAACAGTGGCAGAAAAGAGCATGGTCTGCCGATCTTTTTTGGCTGGCAGACGGCCGACAATTCGGCGAACATCAGGAATAAATCCCATGTCAAGCATTCGATCCGCCTCATCGAGTACTAAAATCTGGCAGCTGCTCAGGTCAACGACCCTTTTATTCATAAAATCAATGAGCCGACCGGGAGTGGCAACCAGCAGATCACACTGCTTGTTCTGCAGAAAATCCATCTGCTTCTGGTAATCGACACCGCCATAGACCGCCCGGACAGACAGGTTGCAGTGCTTGGCAAAAACAAGCCCTTCTTTGGCTATCTGATTCACCAGTTCACGGGTGGGTGCCAGCACCAGTGCCCGGACATTACCTTTGCCGGACTTTTTCTCAGCGAGCAATCTGGATAAAACGGCTATCAGGAAAACAGCCGTCTTGCCAGTGCCGGTATTAGCCTTACCAACAAGATCTTTTCCGGCCAGAACGCACTCCAAAGACTTTTCCTGAATGGGAGTGCAGTACTCGAATTTTTGATCGGCTATAGCCCGCATCACCGGCAGGGGAATAGGATAATCGTGAAACCGGCTTTTTCCTACTGCCGGGATAACCGGAAAATCATCCAGACTCCAGACCGGTTTCTGTTTGGGTTTTTCCGGGGTTCGATATTTGCCCTGTTTTGAAACCGGCACGGCATCTTTGTCAGAGACAGTTTTCGTGTCAGCTCTCTGTTCTGCAGTACGTCTTGATGAAGCCTCGGCCAAAACTGGCTGTTCGCTATCTAAAACCGGATTTGGACGGCCGAATAATTTACCGAATCTGCCGTACCGGTGTTTTCCAGCCTGGACAATGTTTCTGATTTTTTTTCCTACGGCAAGGATTGTATTTTTCATTATATGCTCAGCGTGTAACCTACCCCCGGTAAACGGGCAATAAGCCGGGATAAGTACCTTGGTGGTATGTTAAAGTTATTACTGTTAAAAGCACAGCCCGTTTTCTTGTTTTTTATCGCAGCATTCAGGGGAGTAAGTTACCAACTCCGCCTAAAAGCTCGACGGGTGCTCTTTTCAGTACTCGCTTGTCGAGTACTTTTTTCAGTGCCCCCTCGAGGGGTATACGTTTCTTCACGAAATAATTTTCTTGCAAAAAACACAAGAAAATTATTTCTAAGTCACTAAACCGTGCTGAACCTCTCCTGTACAGACAGAATCGGTCCTGAACTGTAACAGTTGACAGGCGAAAAGGACAGGTCGAAACAGACTTCGACCAGTAAGAGGAGTGGCGCAAACGAACGACAAACTAGCAGAAATCACGTTCGGGCGGGAATATTCACAGCTCAATAGGTATTAAATTACTCTATTTGCCAACTACCTGCAACTCCTCCATCAATGGCCCGAATAATGTTTCGAACTCAGGAATCGCTTTTTTGAGCACAGTTCCAATAAACGGGATTTCAGTGTCGTTGACCACAAGATTGACTGAGCAGGCCAGGGCCTGCAGATCATACAGGGTCCGGAACTGTTCGCCAAGCAACACATAGAAGACATAGCGGCGGCGAGACATAGTCATCATCCGCATAAACTGATGAAATTTCCCCGAGCCGATTCCCCCGGGTTCAAAATGCTCATGGAGAAAAACTGCGGCATAGTTAACAAACCGCATATTTTCGATAGCTTCCTCCGCGGTCAGTGCCTGCTCGACGCGATAGCCAAAATTCGTGGCAGCCTGCACCACCGCATCCCGGTTTGCCGAATCCGGCATCAGCACGAGTGCTCTCGGTATATCTTCGACCACTTCTTTTTCGTCAAAAGTGCCATCCGCCAACCACTCGACATCTGGCGGAGACGGTGGTTTGACTCTTCCTCCCAAAGAAGAGCTGTCCGATGCGGGGTGAGCCTGATGATGACCGGAACGAGCCTGTTTCAAGCTGCTCACATCCAGACCAAACGGGAGAGCGCAGTGGACACATTTGACCTTGATCTTCTTGCCAGGCCCCAGCTGTTGAACACTTTCCCATATTTTATCGGTCAGCTTCAACTGTTTATCACAATTCGGACAATGTACTATCATAATTCCCTCACCATCATCGGCCGTAGTAGCCATACCCTTCTTGTTTTTCTTCTTCCATGGCCAGATCCGTCAGACTGGTTGTCGCCTCACCCCGTTCTGCTTTAATGCGGTCGAGCCCGCGATTCATTTCAGCCCGATGCGAGCAGTAGGTAATGGCGCTCTTTTCCGTTATAATGCCCCGACTGTACAGTTCGAGAATATGCTGATCGAAGGTCCGCATATCGAGCGCTGAGCCTTCACTGATGATATTGTAAAAGGTTTTTTCTTCCGTTTCCCCGTTCAAGATGAGATCCTTGACCCGCAAGCTGGTGCACAGGATTTCCATTGCCGCAACCCGACCGCCGCCAACGCGGGGCAGCAGTCGCTGGCTGACTATCCAGCGAATCGTATCGACCAGCCGATTGCGGATCTGCGGCTGTTCATCCTGTTCGAACATGCCCAGGATACGGTTGATTGTCTGACCGGCATCGATTGTATGCAGAGTGGAGAGCACCAGATGCCCGGTTTCGGCAGCCGTAAGACCAATCTCCATCGTCTCGCGGTCGCGCATCTCACCGACCAGGATGACTTTTGGCGCCTGCCGCAGCGCCGCCCGCATCCCTCCGGCAAAGCTACTGAAATCGTTACCCAACTCGCGTTGGTTAAAGGTTGCCTTGCGTTGCTCATGAATATATTCAATAGGATCTTCCAGGGTGACCACATGCACCGGTCGCTCGTGGTTGATCCGGTTCAACAAAGCAGCAAGCGACGTTGTTTTTCCCGTACCGGTGGCCCCGGTGAAAAGAATCAGTCCATTCAGGTCGGCGGCCATCTTGCCGAAGGCCTCCGGGAACTGCATACCTTCTATTGAAGGTACTTCCGTCTCGAGTTTTCTCAACACAGTGGTAAAATACCCCTTCTGGGTGAAAATATTTACCCTGAATCTGGCTTTATCGGAAAGGGAATACGACAGGTCACACGAACCGTTTTCGACAAGATCCTTGAGCAGCCTCCGGTTGTTGCCGATCAAATTCAGGGCGAAGGTTTCCGTCTGAAAAGGGGTGAGTTCGGTTACCGGCGGCACGACATCAACCGGAACAAGCACTCCGGCGGACTCAACCTGTAAAGATTTACCTACAGTTATGTTGAGATCTGAGACGTTGCTTTGAGACTCCAACATCGCCGCTATCCAGTAATCTATTTCAGTCTTTTTCATCATATTTCCTTGAAAAATTGTGCACTACCACCTGTTTTCATATATATTGTCTCTAATCTAGAAAGGGTTGCAAGCTTTTTTTCGTTTTCGCTCATATTTCTTCCCATTACGAATTCACGATAGACCGGAGTATTATCATGGCAATTCCATTACGCAGTGCGACGACAACAGAAGGACGAAGAATGGCCGGTGCCAGAAGCCTCTGGCGGGCCAACGGCGTCAAAGAAGAACAGTTCGGCAAACCGATTATCGGCATCGTCAACTCTTTTACCCAGTTTGTCCCCGGTCACGTTCACCTCCATGAAATCGGCCAGCATCTGAAAAAAATCATTGCCAGGGCGGGTTGTTTTGCCGCCGAATTCAATACCATCGCCATCGATGATGGTATTGCCATGGGTCATTCCGGGATGCTCTATTCTCTGCCGTCGCGTGATCTGATCGCCGACAGTGTCGAGTATATGTGCAACGCCCATACCGTCGATGCGATGATCTGCATCAGTAACTGCGACAAGATCACTCCCGGCATGTTGATGGCCGCCATGCGCCTCAACATCCCGACTATTTTTGTCTCCGGCGGACCAATGGAAGCTGGAGTTGACGGTGACAAGCGTTATGATCTGGTCAATGCCATGGTCATGGCCGCCGACAGTGACGTGAGCGACGAAGAAATAAACAGGGTGGAACGCTGCGCCTGCCCGACCTGCGGGTGCTGCTCGGGAATGTTCACCGCCAATTCCATGAACTGCCTGAATGAGGCCCTCGGCCTGGCCCTTCCCGGCAACGGCACGGTAGTCGCCACCCATGCCAATCGAAAACTGCTCTTTGAACGGGCCGCCGAAAGAATCGTCGCCATGGCTTCCGCCTGGTACGACAATGAAGACCGATCGGTCCTGCCGCGCTCTATTGCCACCAAGAACGCCTTTATGAACTCCATGATCCTCGACATCGCCATGGGCGGCTCGACCAACACGGTGCTGCACCTGCTGGCAATTGCCCATGAGGCCGGCGTCGATTTCACCATGGCCGATATTGACAATCTGTCCCGCAAAGTGCCTAATCTGTGCAAGGTTTCCCCCTCTTCCACCTACCATGTTGAGGATGTCAACCGGGCCGGAGGGATCATGGCCATCCTGGGCGAACTCGACCGGGCGGGCCTTATCGACCCAACGGTGCACCGGGTTGACAGCCCGAGCCTGCAGGAAACTCTCGACATCTGGGACATTTCCAGGGACAGCCACAGCAAAGAGGCAGAAACCCTGTATCTGAGCGCCCCGGCTTCAGCTGGGCTGAATCTGGTTATGGGCTCGCAGAGTACCATGTATAAAGAAGCTGATCTTGACCGCAAAACAGGCTGTATCAGGGATATGGCCCATTGCTACAGCCTGGATGGCGGTCTTGCTGTCCTCTTTGGCAATATCGCCACAAACGGCTGCATCGTCAAGACCGCCGGAGTCGATCCATCAATCTTTAAGTTTTCCGGTACCGCGCGGGTGTTCTCCTCGCAGGAAAGTACCTGCGATGCCATTCTGGGCGGAAAAATCAAGGCCGGTGACGTGATCGTCATTCGCTATGAAGGGCCCAAGGGAGGGCCTGGCATGCAGGAAATGCTCTACCCCACCTCTTACCTGAAGTCGATCCATCTCGGCGCCGAATGTGCCCTGATAACCGACGGCAGATTCTCCGGCGGCACGTCGGGTCTTTCAATAGGCCACGTCTCCCCGGAGGCGGCGGCGGGGGGAGCCATTGCCTTACTTGTAGACGGAGACAGAATTGATATCGACATCCCGGCGAGAAGAATTAATGTAGCTCTCAGCGATGCGGAACTCGATAGCCGAAGACAAAAAGAACAGGCGAAAGGTGCCGCCGCATTCACCCCGATTGACAGAAACAGAAGCATCAGTACGGCACTGCAAGCCTACGCGCTTTTTGCGACCTCCGCAGATAAAGGTGCAGTCCGGGTTCTACCTGCGAACGCAGCAAAACGTTAACCTGATGTCCACCGTCCTTCGACCATAGGAGAGTCCTTCTTGAAACCGACTAATACTAAAGATCCTGAATATTTTCACAAGGTCATCGATTGTCAGTACGCCTGTCCTTCGCACACTCCAGTGCCGGAATATATACGCCTGATCAGTCAGGGCAAATACGATGAGGCGTTCAAGATCAACTGGATTTCCAATGTCTTTCCCGGCATCCTCGGGCGCATCTGCGACCGACCCTGTGAGCCAGCCTGTCGGAGAACGAGAGTCGAGGAAACACCGGTAGCCATCTGTCGTTTAAAAAGGGTCGCCTCCGATTTCAAAAGCGACAGCATCGATTTTATGCCGGAGATCCCTAAAGAAAAAAACGGCAAGAAAATTGCCCTGATCGGCGGAGGCCCCGCCTCGCTCACTGTCGCCCGCGACCTTTTACCTCTGGGCTATACTATTGATCTTTACGACGACCAGTCCAAGGCCGGGGGATTTATCCGTACCCAGGTCCCTTCCTTTCGTCTACCGGAAAAGGTGCTCAACCAGGAAGTCGACCGGATTCTCAACATGGGGGTGACTACCCATTTCAACCACTATATTGATAACCTGGGAACCATTATCGACAAAGACTACGATGCCATTTTCGTCGGCACCGGCGCTCCGCGCGGCCGAGATCTGCCCAATCTTCCCGGGAGACAGGAAGGGGATGCGTCAATTTTTATCGGCATCGAATGGCTGGCATCGGTACTATACCGCCACGTGACCTCGACCCCTGAAAAGGTTCTGGTGCTGGGCGGCGGCAACACGGCGATGGACTGCTGCCGCATGGCGAGAAGGCTCGGTGGAGAAGATGTCCGGGTCATCGTCCGCAGTCCCCGTGCCGACATGAAGGCGTCACCCTGGGAAATTGAAGATGCCGAAGATGAAGGAATCCCCATCATCGATAACCATTCGCCTATCGATTTTGTCATGGAAAACGGACAATTAATCGGCATGCATTTCCAGAAAATGAGTGCGGACTATGACGAAAATGGGAAGCGTACCCTGTCGCCAGCTGACGAGGCCCCGGTGTTCATGGCCTGCGATCAGGTAATTCTTGCTGTCGGGCAGGAAAACGCGTTGCCGTTTATCAAGCCGGACCTCGGCATTATCACGAATAAATGGGGCCTCCCTAAACTTGACGAAATAACGTATCAATCCTCCCTACCGAATATCTTCTTTGGCGGCGATGCCGCTTTCGGTCCAAAAAATGTGATCACCGCAGTAGCACATGGACATCAGGCGGCAATATCCATAGATCTTTTTTGTCAGGGCAAGGATCTTCATATCCGCCCGGCACCCTGGACCAATCTGGTCAACCAGAAAATGGGAATCCAGGACTGGATGTACGACAGTCAGGTCTCCAATGACAAACGCTACGCTGTGCCGACGGTTGATCGGGTTAAATCGCTCAAAAACCGGTTGGTTGAGGTAGAACTCGGCTTCAGTAAAAAAACCGGCCACGAAGAAGCCATGCGCTGCCTCAACTGCGATGTGCAAACGGTTTTCGAACACACCACCTGTATTGAATGCGACGCCTGCGTCGATATCTGTCCGGAATTCTGCATTAATTTTATCGAAAATGGCGACGAGGAAGATCTACGCAGCAGGCTCCTGGCGCCGGCTGACGAATTGAGTCAGTCGCTGTACATTTCTCCGCCATTGCCAACCGGCCGGGTCATGGTCAAAGACGAGAATGTCTGCCTGCATTGCGGACTCTGCGCCGAACGATGCCCGACTTCGTCATGGGAAATGATGCAGTTCACCTATAATTCTGCAGTGGCAGGTCAAAAATGAACAAAATAGAGAGTATCAACGACTTTGTCGTCCGCTTCGCCAATGTCAACGGCTCAGGCTCCGCCAGCGCCAACAATCTATTTGCCCAGGCGATCTTTCGCCTGGGAGTCCCGGTCAGCCCGAAAAATATCTTCCCATCAAATATTCAGGGTCTGCCGACCTGGTATGAGGTCCGTGTCAACGAACATGGCTATCTCGGCCGACGGGGCGGTGTCGACATGTCGATTGCCGTCAACGGTCAGACCCTTTATAACGATTACCTGGAAGTCCTGCCCGGCGGCTATTTCATCTACGATTCCACCAAGGATCTGTCGGAAGAGTTTACTCGTGACGATATCACCCCCATAGGTATTCCATTCACTCGACTATGCAATGACGAATTCCAGAATCCAAAACTGCGCCAGTTGCTGCGAAATATCATTTATGTCGGTTCCCTGGCCTTTCTCCTGGATATGGATTTTTCTGTTCTCACTGATTCGATCAAGAAACAGTTCCAGAAAAAGCCCAAACTGGCCGAACCGAACATCAAAGCCCTGGAGCTGGGCTACGAATACGCCAAAGAGCATCACCAGGGCGCCTGCAAACTGTCCGTGCGGAGAAGCGAGAAACTGGGCGACGAGATCCTGATGGACGGCAATTCCGCCGTTGGTCTCGGGGCCGTCTATGCCGGGGCCACAGTTACCGGCTGGTATCCGATCACTCCTTCCACCTCTGTTATCGAGGCCTTTGAACGATACGCCAACAAATTTCGCACAGAAGAAGACACCGGACGGCATAAAGTAGCCATAATTCAGGCCGAAGATGAACTGGCAGCGCTGGGCATTGTGATAGGTGCAGCCTGGAATGGCGCCAGAGCCTTTACCGCCACGTCAGGTCCAGGTATTTCCCTCATGAGCGAGTTTCTCGGTCTGGCCTATTTTGCCGAGATTCCGGTAGTACTCGTCAATGTCCAGAGAACAGGCCCAAGTACCGGCATGCCGACCCGCACCCAGCAGGCCGATCTGCTTTCCTGCGCCTACGCCTCCCATGGTGACACCAAACACGTACTGCTTTTCCCCTGTGATCCGAAAGAATGTTTCGATATGGGGGCCGATGCCTTCGACCTGGCCGAACGGCTGCAGACCCCGATCATTATCATGAGTGATCTCGATCTCGGCATGAACGATCATGTCAGCGCACCGCTGCACTGGGACGACAACCGGAAATATGACCGCGGGAAGGTGCTGAGCGCTGATGATCTGGACAACCTCAAAGAAAGATGGGGACGCTATCTCGATGTCGACGGCGATGGCATCTGCTATCGGACCTATCCAGGCACACACCCCACCAAAGGTGCCTATTTTACCAGGGGCACCTCCCATAACGAATACTCAGCCTACACCGAATACAGCCCCATTTACCGCGCGGGGATGGAACGTCTGCTGGTGAAGTGGGAAACCGCCCGCACCATGGTGCCAAAGCCGCATATCAAGATTAGGGATCCTCAGGCCACTATCGGGGTGATTTTTTTCGGCACGACCACCCATGCAGCCTATGAGGCCATCAGCCGATCTTCCAAAAATGGATTAAAAATCAACAGCCTGCGGGTGCGCGCCTTTCCGTTTCAGGCAGAAGTTATCGATTTTATCGACCAGCATGAAACAATCTTTGTTATTGAACAAAACCGCGACGCCCAGCTGCGCACCATGCTCATGGCTGAAAACGGTGTTTCACCACGAAAAATGCAGTCCATCCTCTACTTTGAAGGTATGCCCATTACCGCTGATTTCATCACCGACAACATCCGGGCCCTGCTCGATAAAGACCAACAAGCCGAGGCCACAAGGTCCAAGGGAGAAAAAGCATGAGCTTTGAACGACCTGATTTTCGCCATCCCAAACTTACCAAGAATTCGGCTGGATATTCCCGCAAAGATTATGAAGGGGCAATCTCCACACTCTGCGCCGGCTGCGGCCATGACTCGACCACCAGCGCGCTTATCCAGGCCTGCTTTGAATTAGCGATAGTGCCGCACCGGGTAGCCAAGATGTCCGGCATCGGCTGTTCGTCGAAAACACCCGCATATTTCCTCAGCAAATCGCACGGTTTTAATACCGTCCATGGCCGGATGCCATCCGTTGCCACCGGGGCCAACATGGCCAATCGAGACTTGCTGTACATCGGCATTTCCGGTGATGGTGACACCGCATCCATCGGTATGGGACAGTTTGCCCACGCCCTGCGCCGCAACCTCAATCTCAATTATATCTGTATGAATAACGGCTGCTACGGCCTGACCAAAGGGCAGGACTCAGCTACGGCAGATAAAGGGTCAGCGGGCAAAAAAGGCAAGCCTAACCCATACAACTCCATTGATTTATGCGAACTGGCCATCGAACTGGGTGCCAGTTATGTCGCCAGGGGATTTTCCGGCGACAAGGCGCAACTGGTGCCGCTCATCAAAGGAGCTATCGCCCACAATGGCCTGGCTTTCATCGATGTTATCTCGCCCTGCGTCACCTTCAACAACACCGCTACCTCGACGAAAAGTTACGAATATGTCCGGGAACATATCGAGGCAACCAATACCTTCGACTTTGTTCCCCTGCAGCAGGAAATTCTCGCGCATTATCCGGAAGGCACCAGTCAGGAGGTGACGATGCACGACGGCAGCATCATCCATCTGCATAAGGCCGATTCCAGTAAAGACGTCACCGACAGAATGAAATGCGTGAACAACCTGGAGCTTGAGAAATCCAAGGGCAGACTGCTCACCGGCCTTTTGTATGTCAATCCGGAAATAATGGAAACCCATGACATTATCAATTCGACGCTCAGGCCCCTTAACAGCCTGACCGAAGCTGATCTCTGCCCCGGCAACGATGCGCTGCAGAGTATTAACGACAGCCTCAGGTAATGCGGCGCAACACGTCTATCGGACCGGATCAATTTTCATCCCGGTAAATAAGATCCGGTCCCTGCCCACACCTTGCATCTCTGCTCATTTTTTCCTTATCTCGTTGAGGTTTACCCGTGCACAAACTTTTTAAACAGATCCTCACTTCCCGGGTTTACGAAGCTGCCGTAGAAACTTCGCTTGACCAGGCAACAGGCCTGTCGACAAGACTACACAACCGCATTCTGTTAAAACGAGAAGACCAGCAACCGATTTTTTCTTTTAAATTGCGCGGGGCCTACAACAAAATTGCCCACCTGTCACCTGCCGAGCGGCAAAAAGGCGTGATTACCGCCTCAGCCGGCAATCACGCGCAAGGGGTGGCGTTTGCCGGTGCAAAACTCGGGATACGGTCGCTGATCGTTATGCCGAAGACAACCCCGAGAATCAAGATTGAGGCGGTGCAGGGTTTTGGCGGTGAAGTGGTCCTTTTCGGCAACAACTACTCAGAAGCGGCAGCCCATGCCGAAAAACTCACGGAAGAGTTGAAGATGACCCCCGTCCATCCTTTTGACGACGAGCTGGTCATTGCCGGCCAGGGAACCATTGGTGTCGAATTACTGCGCCAGAACCCCGGCAGACTGGATGCGGTTTTTGTCCCGGTGGGTGGAGGCGGGCTGATATCCGGCCTGGCGCTGTATATCAAGACACTGCGCCCGGAGATTAAGGTGATCGGCGTAGAACCGATGGACAGCGACGCCATGTACCAGTCGCTTGCCAGTAACACCCGGATTAGCCTTAAATCTGTTGGGATTTTCGCCGACGGGGTTGCTGTCCGCCAGGTAGGCAAACTGCCTTTTGAGCTGTGCCGAAAATATGTCGACAAAATAATCAGGGTAACCACCGACGAGCTATGCGGCGGCATCAAGGCAATCTACCAGTCCACCCGTTCCATTGTCGAGCCGGCCGGCGGCCTTGGAATGGCGGGACTCCTGAAATATATTGAGGAAACGGGTTGCACAGAGCAAACCCTGATTGCCGTCAATTCCGGAGCCAACATGAATTTCGAGAGGCTTCGATATGTCGCTGAACGGACCAGAATCGGTGAAAAACAGGAGGCTCTTTTCGCCGTAACCATTCCTGAAAAACACGGTAGCCTCAAAGCATTCTGCCGGGATATAGTCGGAGAAAGGGATATCACCGAATTCAACTATCGACTGTCGAGCAGAAAACAGGCCCATATCTTTGTCGGCATCTCAACCCGCAACGAAAAAGAACGCTTCTCTTTCGCCAAACTGCTTACCAGTACCGGATATGAAAATATCGACCTCACCGACAACGACCTGGCTAAGACCCATATCCGTTATATGGTCGGCGGCAAATCAGGAAAAGTACTGCATGAACGATTGTTCCGCTTCTGGTTTCCCGAGACTCCGGGAGCGCTGAGCCGTTTTCTCGACGCCACCCGCGGCAAACACAACATCTCGCTTTTTCATTACCGGGCGCAGGGTGGCGACTTCGGCCGGGTTCTGATCGGCCTGGAATGTCCTGATGGTTCCGATACAGAGCTGGAAAAACGACTCGATGCCCTCGGCTATCGCTACAAGGAAGAGACTGTTAATCCCGCTTATACACTTTTTCTGTAATTCACAGAGGTCAAATTTGGACCGACGATTGTCATTAAAATTCTTTTTCTTTTTGCCCCTCCTCTTTTCGTTGGTCAATTGTCTCGATCTTGCAGTATCCGCCGCCGACCATCAACCTTCAGCAATGCAGACCATCAAGGTAGTTATGGATAAGAACTACCCTCCCTACGCCTTTCTGGACAGCGCTGGCAACATACAGGGAATTCTTGCCGATCAATGGGCACTTTGGCAAAAAAAGACTGGCATCCGGGTCAAGATAAAGACTCTGGACTGGAAGGATGCCCTCAAGAGTATGAAGGCCGGAGAGTTTGATGTCATAGACACTATATTCATGACTGAGGCGCGTTCCACCTGGCTTGATTTTAGCGAACCCTATGTTCGTCTCGAAGTCTCTGCTTTTTTTAACAATGAAATAAGTGGCATAACTGATGTGAAATCCTTGAAGGATTTTAT
>JBBRDD010000125.1:0-14224 GCA_038204235.1 Desulfobulbales bacterium | reverse complement strand
CCATTGCCGAAAGAACCTCGTATGGCGAAAACGGTTCATTGGCGGTTTTCAGGGCTAAACGACACATACCTCTCTCCTGATGCTTGGCTAAATTGGTAGTCGATTACGGTAAACGTCTGTCGGATGCAGATCTGCTGGGGGATTCCTGCTGGATAAACAAAGACAAAAACGTATGACTGAACGGTTTTTTTATCCAGTAACGACAAAAAAGTCAAGACTATTGCTTAGAGGTAGAGCTGGCTACCCTTGTGCAGGGTTCACCCGCCGATCTATCAGCGCAATTGCAGGGGATTGGCAAAAAAGATAAAGAAAAAAGGGGATAAAAAGAAGACAGCTCCCAGCAAGTGCGGGGAGCTGTCAACGGGGCGTGCTAAACAGGATGCGGCTGGGTGCTTACTTGAGAATACTTTCGAACTTGCCCAGGTTTTTCACTGAATCAACCTGTTGCTTGACTTCTGCTACTTCTTTTATTCCAGGGATATCATTGATGATTTCTTTTCCGCTTTCTTCAACATCACGCAGGCCGTGTTTAAAGGAAGAAATCGCTTTGCCAAGACCGGCTCCGATTTCAGGAAGTTTCTTCCCGCCAAAGATAAGAAAAGCAATGCCTAAAATGACTATAAGTTCTGGGGTTCCAAGGCCAAACATTTTCGTTTTCCTCCAGGTATATGGTACTAATCCCGCCAAAAAGCTTTGCGGGACTCTTTTTAGTACTCGCTTGACGGGTATAAGTGCCTTATGGGTGGTTTTTAATTATTGGTTTCAGTTAATTAATTTTTTGTTTTTAACACCCCACAAGGGGGTACTGAAAAGAGCACCCCTCAAGGGGGTATTAAAAAGAATGATAGGAATTAAGGGGCAAGGCTCTCAGGTCTACGGTTTATTTTCCGTTTCGGGAGACTGTCATGCCTTGTTATTAGGTTGATTTTCGTCTTTATCTATTTTTTCCGGGTCACTTTCTTTCTTGGTGGCCTCTTTGAAATTTTTAATTCCTTTACCAATGCCGGAGCCGATTTCAGGGAGTTTGCCGGCTCCGAAGATGATGACTATTATCACCAGAATTACGATAAGTTCCGGCATTCCTAATCCAAACATATCTCTACCTCATCAAAAAATACTGTGAATAAACAGGGCCTTTAAAATTTTCAAGGCTCCGGGGATTGTTGGTGCAGATGACATTAGAGTAGTCTACTGTACTTGTCAAGGTCCGCATTAGTCTGTATCTCAATGCACCCGGTGTTCGGGGTTTGAATTTACCTGCCATCTATTGCTGCAGTGCATTTTTTGCTACAAATTCTTTTATTTTTTGAAGGTCGGCATCCATCAGTTCGCAACGGGCTGGTTTGTCGATAATGCCGTCGAGACAATTCGGAACATTTGGTGGGATACCTATGGCATTTTCAACCACTGTGGCGAATTTTGCCGGATGTGCTGTGGCAAAACAAATCATCGGCACACCGCCTGTTCTGAATTGCTGCGCGGCCTTCACCCCAATTGCGGTGTGCGGGTCAAGTACATAGTCATGCTCTTTATAAAAGGATCGGATTGTTTCCAGGACGGTCTCTTCGGAAACTGAGGCGGCGACAAAGTCCCGGTGAATCTGATCCTGATAGCCGGTGAGATCGATTTTGCCATTTTTGGCGAATTCTTCCATCAGTTCTCTGGTCCGGACGGCATCACTATCCATAAGATAATAAAGATATCTTTCAAAATTGGAAGCGGTGCCGATGTCCATGGACGGACTGGAGGTTGTTTTCACTTCCCCCAGTGAATAATCACCATGGTTGACAAACCGGCTCAGAATATCGTTATCGTTGGTGGCCAGGACCAGTTGGCGGATGGTGCCGGCGGGCAGGATTTTTTTGGCGATAAATCCGGCGAAGATGTCACCAAAATTACCGGTTGGGATGGCAAAATCGACAGATGAATCTTTTTCATGTATGGCAACATGCAGACAGCTATGGACATAATAGACCACCTGAGCCAGAACACGGGCCCAGTTAATGGAGTTGATGGCGCCAAGATTAAAAGTTTTTTTGAACTCAATATCACCAAATATTTTTTTAATGATCGTCTGGCCGTCATCAAAAGAGCCACGAAAGGCGATATTAAAAACATTGCTATCGAGTACCGTGGTCATCTGTTTTTCCTGCACCACGCTTACCCGATTGTGGGGATGGAGAATAAAGATATTGATTCTTTCCTTGCCCCGTACTCCATATATCGCTGCCGACCCGGTATCTCCGGAAGTTGCACCGAGGATATTGAGTACCGATTGGTTTTTGGCCAGCAAATACTCGAACAGATTGCCGAGAAACTGGAGTGCCACATCCTTGAAAGCCAGGGTAGGCCCATGGAACAATTCCAGGATGTGTAGTCCGCCCTTATGAACTAGCGGGGCGACGCACTCGACGTCAAAGGTTGCATAGGAGCGGTTGATGATATCTTTCAAGTCGCTGCTGGGAATATCATCGATAAACCTTGACATCACTTCGAAGGCCAGGTCGGCATAGCTCAGTTTTTGCCAGGAATTGAATGTTTCGCTACCTATCCTGGGGATGGTGCGGGGGAGAAGCAGGCCACCGTCGTTGGCCAGACCCATCATTACAGCCTTGGTAAAGGAGATTGGAGTAATCCCTCCCCTTGTGCTTAAATATTGCATAATCCTATTATTTTCTCTTTTTGTTCAACAGATTTCTGCCCGAAGGCTCTCCTGTTTATGACAATTCAACTTCTACGCGTTTGCCATCGGACCAGAGTCCTTCCAGGTCGTAAAATTTCCGCTGTTCATGATAAAAAATATGGACTACAACATCATCAAAATCCAGGAGAACCCACATACCCTCCCGGAGACCTTCTGCGTTTGATGCTTTGACTCGTTTCGATCGTACTTTTCCTTCGATCGATTCCGCCAGGGCCTGGACATGCCGGGTTGAGGTGCCGTTCATGATTAAAAAATAATCGGTGAAGGTTGTCAGGCCGCGGACATCCAGAATGACAAGCTCTTCGGCTTTCGTGTCAAGTGCGGCGCGGGCACAAATTTGTGCCAGTTCATGGCCTGTCTTTTCTTGGTACTCTTTTTTTATTTGTTTCATATCTATTTCTTCCCTTTTCTATCAGGGCTGTCAATTTTTTTGTTCTTCGCGTTTTGATTTCCTTGGTGGAAACTCAAAACTTACTTTACCATTTTTTGCAAGAACCAGATAGGCATCGAATGGTCTTCTCTTTTTGGAGATAAAACCCTCAATCAATTCGGTCCTGCCGTCTCTGAGAAGCTGGGTGATGTTTTTTTCAGTGATCTCCTTAGAGAGAATTATTTTATTGATTTTCAAGCCTTTTTCATCGCCATTAAGCGCAGACTCAGACATGAAAGCCATCGGCGCAGTAAATACTTTGGTTCCGTCAATCGGCGATTCCCCGAGGGAGGGGCCCTCTTTGATGGCGTCAATGTCGAGATCGGCGTTTGAATCGGCGAACATAAATTCGATTTTATTACCAGTCAGTTTAACCGAGGCGGTAAAGGGTTTGCCTTTTTTTGATCTGAAATCGCTGAAAGGTCCGATAGTTTCACCCTTGAGCAGGGCCACCACCTCTTGTTCCGCCAGCATGCGACCACCGAGGATCTTACGGATGTTTATTTTTTGATCTTCCGAGATGAAGGCCGTAGGGGAATCGAAAATGCGGATATCGTTGACCGGGCTAAAGGGTGCTTCCTTGCGGACCTCGTCGTTTTCGAAATTTTTCACCTGGTCGATGATATGCCTGGTCATCGATCTGATTTCAGCCATAAATTTGTCCCGGGTGAATTCACCTTTGAGAATTTGATTGAGTTTGAATTCCCATTCGCCGGTCATCTCCGGAGAAGCAAGCACGTCAATTTTCATTGCTTCCAGCAGTGCCAGAAGCTCAAATGCTTTACCGGTGGGAGTGAGATCCTTTCCTTCCCGGACAACATACTTCTCCTTGATGAGCTTTTCAATGATGGCGGCACGAGTGGCGGGTGTGCCAAGGCCCCGTTCCTTCATGGCATCGGCGAGTTCATCGTCTTCAACCAGCTTATCGGAATTTTCCATCGCCGACAGTAAAGTTGCTTCGTTGAATCTGGGCGGTGGCTTGGTCTCCTGATTCTCTCTGTCTATGGCACGGCAGGATACTGCAGCGTTTTCCGGTACGGGCGCAAGTATCTTGTCCTGTCCTTCACCGCCGATAGTGCCATATATAGCCTTCCAGCCAGCTTCCAGCAGAATCTTACCCTCGGTGAGAAAAGTCTCGTCCCGGACGTAAGAGTAGCGCCTGGTGTTCAGAAATTCAGCTGCTGGAAAAAAAACTGCTAAAAATCGCTGGACCACCATCTGGTAGATCTTGAATTCAGGTTCCCCCAGATTGGCGGGGAGCAGAATGGTGGGGATAATGGCATGGTGATCAGAAATTTTGGCGTTGTTGAATATTCGTTTATTGGCCTGGACGTAATTTTTATCCAGCGCCTGTCTGGCAAATTTACCAAACTGCCAGTCAGATTGGTTCTTCAGGGTATTTTTTACCGTGGCAATATAGTCCTCGGGCAGGTGTTTGCTGTCGGTTCGCGGGTAGGTTAATACCTTGTGTCGTTCATACAGGGCCTGGGCAATCCCCAGCGTGTTTTTGGCGGAAAAGCCAAACCGTGAGTTGGCCTCTCTCTGCAGTGAGGTCAGATCATAGAGCTGAGGTGCGTTCTGGCTGGTCTTTTTGCTCTCTTCTGTTACGGAAGCAGGTTGGCCGGTGCATTTGGCGATGATAGCATCGGCGTCTTCACGTTTCCAGATGCGATCGGCTTTTTTATAGGAATCGGCCGGATCTTTGGTAAAAGTAAGATCAGTCCATTTACCGTCGTACGATTCGTCGTTGAAGGAGAAGTGGGCCAGCAGGTTCCAGTAGGGTCGGGATACAAATTCATGACGCACCCTTTCCCGCTTGACCAGGAGTGAGAGGGTCGGCGTCTGCACCCTGCCGCAGGGGGTGAGGAAAAAACCGCCGCGGCGGGAGTTAAAACCGGTTAGCGCCCTGGTTGCATTGATGCCGATCAGCCAGTCGGATTCAGAACGACAGAGGGCCGTGTCTTCCAGCGGCACCATTTCTTCGTTCTCCCTGAGAGAATCCAAGGCTTTTTTGATAGCTTCGGTGGTCATCGACTGCAGCCATAACCGCTTCAAGGATTTTTTCGCGACGGAACTATTCCACACATACTTCAATATATATTTGAAGATCAGTTCACCTTCGCGGCCGGCATCACAGGCATTAACAATTGCCGTGATATCTTTACGGCGGATGAGTTTCTGCAGTGCATTCAGCTGTCCTTTGGTGCCTTCGAGGCCTTTCAATGGAAAAGAATCTGGCAAAATGGGCAGATTCTCCATATTCCATTTCTGGTATGTCGGATCAATTTCCTCCGGATAACAAATAGAGACAAGGTGACCTATAGCATAGGAGACAACATATTGTTCTCCTTCAAAATGGGTCTTTTCCTTCTTGAATTTCCCGGGGAGAACTTTAGCTATATCGGCAGCAACGCTTGGCTTTTCTGCAATTATGAGAGTCTTCTCTGGCATGACATCGAAAGTTTTTTTTTATGTAAAGTTACAGAGGAATATTGATGCTGCTTAGCTGAGATGCGGTAAACAGTGCAACATTGGAAGGTGCTACGAACAGTGGATTAAATAAAGGTACAAAGATTGTTTGTCAAATAGAATTTTTTATCTATTCCCGATTTTGAAGGAAGTTGGAGCGTGCATCCGAGTATCGAAACATATATAGCAAGTAAATGAAATAATTCAATTAAAAATAGAATTCACGGGCTGTTATAGAGCGTATAAACCAAGTTAAAATAACAAAACAGAATCAGTTGTGCATGTGTAAGCAGATTGATGATAGATGACAAAAGAGGATGAAGTAAGTAAAGACAGCGTTCGATTATGCAAACTACTGGCACAAAATAATCTCGCAGATCAAACCTGCATAATGAAGTAGATACAACGACAAAATGCCTTTCGGCTTGACAATACCGAATGTTTATGTTTAGTTTGCTGGTTGAGTAATTTGATTTTGCTTCGTTTCTGGAGCCGTTTAAGGTGTTATCTCCATGTAGATTACCTGGTAGCTTTTTTGATTCAGGCAATCGAGGCTGGGTGTCTGGTAGGTTGTTTGCTTGTTATTTTGCAAGTAACTCATCTTTATCAAGATGCGCTGCTCCCTTGAGGGGGCACTGAAAAGAGTCACGGCCTTTCTCTCGTCTACCGGGGTTGGATTATTTGGCCATACCTTCCGTTGCCTTTCGCTTCGGGACGGCTTTTGGAAGTGGGCTTTGCCCGCTTTTTTTTATGTCCACATATTGGTCGTAACAGGTGTTTATTGTGGCAGGGTATTTTTCTTCGGTCCATGAATCCTGAGCGGCTGATTTTGTTAGGTTAGTAATGAGCGAATTAATTATCGATAAAGTGCAGGGTTTTCTTCGTGGTCTGTTGCCGACAATGGAGCTTGAACTATTTGATGCGCAGTTTCGCCGGGAAGGTCATGGTTGGGTGCTGCGTGTCTTTTTAGATTCGGCTTCGGGAGTGACACTGGAGGAGTGCAGTCTTGTCAGTCGCGAACTTGGGCGTTATCTAGATGTGGAAGATATCATCGATCATGCATACTATTTAGAGGTATCTTCCCCTGGATTGGAACGACCACTGAGGTCAATCGAAGATTTTCGTCGGTATTGCGGTAAAAAGGCCCGGGTTAAAGTACATGAGGCCATTGACGGCGAGAAGGTGTTCGAAGGCATTATTCAGCAAGGAGTTGATGACCTGGTACAACTGCAACTCGACGATGGTCGTTTTATAGAGTTTTCATTTGAAAAGATAAACAAGGCCAGGCTGGCAATTTAAGCAGAACGGGTCCATTTTTTGAACAATGCAATGTTCTCCGCGTAGCGGAGCTGCAAGTCATTATGACGGGGTAAGAGAATGCTATCAGATTTGAAACGCATAATCGACCAGATCAGTAGAGATCGAGGTTTTGATAAAACATTACTGATAGAGGCCATCGAAGAGGCGGTCCAGTCTGCTGCCAGGAAAAAATTCGGGAGCCGACGAGACATGGAAGTTCGGTATAATGAAGAATTTGGCGAAGTTGAGGTTTTTCAGTTCAGAATTGTTGTCGAAAAAGCTGAAGATGAACAGACTGAAATTTCTTTCGACGAGGCCATAAAACTTGATCCTGAAGTGCAGATTGGCGATGAACTCGGGGAAAAGATGCTGGATATCTCCGATCTGGGCCGAATAGCTGCCCAGTCCGCCAAGCAGGTGATTATTCACCGCATGAAGGATGCTGAACGTGAAGTCATCTATGGTATGTTCAAGGATCGTATCGGTGAAGTGGTCAGCGGCATAGTGCAGCGGTTTGAACGGGGCAATATGATTGTCAACCTTGGCCGGACCGATGCAATTTTGCCGAAAGATCAGCAGATTCCCAAGCGTTCTTTTAAGCAGGGGGATCGAATCAGGGCATACCTGAAAGAAGTTCGCCAGACCAGTCGTGATTCACAATTGATTCTGTCAAGAACCTGTGATGATTTCCTCGGGAAACTGTTTCAGCTCGAGGTCCCGGAAATGGCGGAAGGAATTGTTCGTGTCATGGGTGTCGCCAGGGAGCCTGGTTTCAGGGCTAAAATTGCCGTCAGTTCCTCCGAGGGAGATGTCGATCCAGTAGGGGCCTGTGTAGGTATGAAAGGATCCCGGGTTCAAAACGTAGTCCAGGAATTGCAGGGCGAACGTATTGACATTGTTACCTGGAGCCCTGACCCTGCCAAATATGTTTACAATGCGTTGGCTCCTGCCCATGTCAGTATGGTCATGGCTGACGAGGATGCCAACTCACTGCTGGTTGTTGTGCCAAACGATCAACTTTCGCTGGCTATTGGCCGTCAGGGGCAAAATGTTCGACTGGCCTCGAAACTTATCGGTTGGCGAATAGATGTGAAAAGTGAGCAGCGATATAATAATCTTCAGGATGAGGGCTATCAATCTCTGTTGAAATTACCAGGGGTCGACGAATCCCTGGCCGACCAGCTTTTCGGCAAAAATATTTTTTCAACGGCGGTACTCGCGCAAAAAAGTGTTGACGATCTTATAGTTATACGATCCATTGACGAAGATTTTGCCGGCAGACTTATAGAAGAAGCCAAAATAATTCCTTTTGTTGCTAAAGAAAGTGCACAAGAAGAGATTGCGCCGACGATAGAACCGGATAGCGATACACAGGTTGCCGAAGTTGAGAGAGAAGGCGAAGTCCCGCCGACAAATGATAGCGAGATTGAAGAGGCACAAGAGACAGGAACTGTCGATAAAACTGATTAATGATGGTGCCATTACGAACCTGTTGCTCATGCGGAACTAAAAAACCAAAAGAATCGCTTCAGCGTTTTGTCTGGAAAAATGAAATGGTGGAACTCGATCAGGGGCAGATACAGCCGGGGAGAGGCGCCTATTGTTGTAAAAGCGAACAATGTTTGCGGCTTTTGCTTGACAGGAAAAAAAAGTGGAAAAGGTTGTTTCGTCTTTGAACAAAGAGATATAAAATGATTTGTCAGGAGTCGGGTTGTTGTGTTCACCTAGGTTATTGATGAATGAAATGATGGTTGCGATGCAATACGGGAGTAAAGGATGAGCAGAATCAGGGTGTATGAGTTGGCCAAGGAGGCTGGCATGAGCAGTAAAGCGTTGACGGATAAACTGATTGAACTGGGCTTTGACATTAAAGGCCATAGTTCATCTGTTGACGACGAAACAGCTGAGACGATTCGGAATACCATTCTGAAATCGGCAAATACCGAGCTTGTCGAAAAGCGTATTGATAGCGATAAAGATGGCCCGACAGTAATTCGGCGCAGAGCAACGGTAATTAGGCGTAGGCCTGCCGTTGTTGAAGACGCTCCGGAAGCCGAGCCAGAGAGCGATCTCGCCGCAGCAACGATGGAAGATGTTGTTTCGGAGACACCTGTAACCGTGCCCGAAAGTGCAGAAGAAAAACAAGCAGAGGAGGTTTCTTTGCAGGAAACTGTTACGGCTAAAGAAGAGAAACAGCCTGTCACGCCCCAGGCCCCTGTAACCGCCGCTTCAGAAACACCCCCGGTTGAGGAGCCTGCGAGCATCAACGAACAGGAGACTGTTGTCTCTGCAGAGACAGTAGCAGCAGCGGACGAAAAGCAGACTGTTGTTGCCACCGATCTCTCCACTGACGAGAAAACAGCAACTCCTCCTCCTGTAACCGGATTAAAGGGCGAAGCGAAAGAACCAACGGTCTTCCGGCCCGGAAAGAAAGAAAAGCAGCCAGTACAGAAAAAACCGATGGCCAGAGTCGTCCGAACCATCGAATTACCGACGGTTGAGGAGAGGTCACCCCGCCCGGTAAAGAAAAAAGGGGTAAGACCGGTTCAGCAGAGACAGCCCGATACGACGCCTTCAAGAACTCCCATTGCACCTACTGTCGATGATACCGGCAGGATCAAGAAAAAGGGCAAAAAAAATGTTCTGGTAAAAGACGAGAAAAATGTCGAAACTCGTCGAGGAGGAAAAAAGGGGCAGAAGAATGTCAAGTTTACCCATTTTGCTCAAGACTATCAGGCGAAAGAAGGTGGACGGCGTGGCAAGAGAAGCAGAAAGGCCGCAAAAATGATTTCACCGCCCGCGGAAATGAAGGCGAGCAAAAAACGCTTCAAAGTATACGACGCAATCACGGTTGGCGATCTTGCTCAGCGGATGAAGATTAAAGCCAGTGATGTTATAGCAAAACTGATGGGTCTTGGGGTTATGGCCACTATCAATCAATCGGTCGATGTGGAAACCGCTATACTCATTGCCGCTGATTTCGACTATGAAGTCGAGCAGGGGATTACCGAAGAACTCGGTATGCAAATGCTTAACGAGGCTGAGGAAGGCGGCGTACAGAAGACTAGGTCGCCGGTTGTTACGGTAATGGGCCATGTCGATCATGGAAAGACCTCAATTCTTGATGCTATTCGAAAAACCGATGTTGCCGAAGGCGAGGCAGGCGGTATTACGCAGCACATTGGTGCCTACCACGTGCGATCCGCTTCAGGTGATGTGACTTTCGTTGATACTCCGGGACATGCGGCGTTCACCGAAATGCGTTCGCGCGGCGCTCAGGTTACCGATATTGTCGTGCTGGTCGTAGCCGCCGACGATGGTGTCATGGATCAGACAAAAGAGGCCATACACCATGCCCAGGCGGCAGAAGTGCCGATTCTTGTTGCAGTCAATAAGATAGACAAAGAAAATGCCGATATAGACAGGGTTAAACGAGAACTTTCAGAGCTCAATCTGATGCCGGAAGACTGGGGTGGCGACACCATATTCTGCGAGACGTCCGCGAAGAAAAATATTGGCATCGATAATCTGCTCGAATCTATTCAGTTGTTGGCCGAAGTACTCGAACTGCAGGCTGACAGCAGCCGCAAGGCCAGAGGTCGGGTTATTGAAGCGCAGCTGCATAAAGGCAGAGGTCCGGTGGCTACAGTTCTGATCCAGGACGGTACCCTGCGTCTCGGCGAATATTTTGTTGTTGGTCAGCAAAGCGGTAAAGTACGGTCAATGCTCGATGATAAAGGTCGGAAAATAAAAGAGGCCGGACCTTCAATTCCCGTTGAAGTTCAGGGACTTTCTGGGGTGCCGAGCGCTGGTGACGAGTTCATTGTCGTACCTGATGAAAAAATGGCCAGAAATGTTTCTCAGGTTCGATCCCTTAAGGCGCGAGAAAGTGAACTTGGCGCCAACAGTAAGATTTCTCTAGATAAGTTGTTCGAACAGATGAGCGAGGGTGACGTTCAGGAACTGCGTATCGTGCTGCGCGCAGACGTGCAGGGAACCCTGGAGGCTTTTGCGAAGGCCGCTGCTGATTTGTCCACCAAAGAAATCAAGGTAAAGCTCTTGCACGAAGGGACCGGTACGATTACCGAATCGGATATTCTGCTCGCTTCTGCATCTGATGCCATTATCATCGGTTTCAATGTCAGGGCAGGTGTTAAGGTTAAAGAACTGGCGATTAAAGAAAACGTCGATGTCCGATCCTATGATGTTATTTATCATGCCCTTGACGATATTCGTAAGGCAATGGTCGGGATGCTCGAGCCTACTTTCGAAGAAGAAGTCATTGGCCTGGCGGAGGTTCGCGAAACCTTCAGTGTGCCGAAAATTGGGACAATAGCCGGTTGTTCGGTTCTTAACGGAAAAATTCTCAGGACTGCCAAGGCTCGCGTACTGCGGGACGGAGTGGTTATTTATACCGGTAAGATTGATTCTTTGCGACGCTTCAAAGACGATGTAAAGGAAGTGGCATCGGGGTATGAATGCGGTATCGGTGTCGAGAAGTTTAATGATATAAAAGTGGGCGACAATATAGAGGCTTTCGTTATGAACGAAGTCGAGGCGACCCTTTAGGGAAAAGGTTACACAGTGACAATCTGGGATCCCAAACAGACACTTGACTCCATCGGTATAGGTGGGAAAAGTGAAAAAAAGCGTTCATCAAGGGTGGCCGAGGCAATCAGGAATGAACTGTCTATTCTGCTGCTGAGCAAGGTGCGAGATCCCCGGCTGCAGGGCGTAAGTCTTTCCAGGGTAGAAGTACCGGATGACTTGAGCTCGGCCAAAATATTTTACACCGTTCTCGGCGGGAAAAAAGAAATCAAAGAGGCGGGAATAGGCCTTGATGCGGCCAAGGGATTCATGCGCAGTCATATTGCCAAAACGCTCAATCTGCGTTTTACCCCAGCTCTTCAGTTCCGTTATGATAATGTGGTGGAGAAGGTAGCCGAGCTGGAGGAAATTTTTCAGGAAATAGCCAATGAGAGAGAATCCCCAGAGGATGATTCCTGAACGGATAATTCAGGATATTAGAGCAATTGATAATATTGTTCTTTTCACACATGTACATCCCGACGGCGATGCTTTAGGATCACTTTTTGGTTTAGCGGATATACTGGAAACCCTTGGTAAAAATGTATTCTGTTACCTGGAAGAACAGGTTACACACCTGTATGCTTTTATGCCTGATATCGGCAAAGCTCATACCAGACTGGAGGAGTATCGAGGTTTCGTTACGGCCGCCGGAAACAATTTAATGAGCATTGCCCTGGATTGCGGAGATGACGATCGCCTCGGTAAATCCAAACAGGAATTTTTGCAGGTTTCTCCTTTTGTAGTTATTGATCATCATCAGTCGCATAGTGAGTTCGGTACGGCCCGGTGGGTTGAAGCTGGACGGTCTTCTACCGGTGAGATGGTGTATGAGCTGGCAATGGCTCTTGATGTACCGATAAGCTACAAATGTGCTTTTAATCTGTATGTTGCCATCTGCACCGATACCGGTTCTTTTCGTTATGAGGCAACGCGGCCGAGAACTATGCAGATTGCCTCCGAACTCCTGGAAAGAGGTGTCCGACCGGCGGCGGTCTGTAGTCATCTCTATGATAACTACAGTCGTGAACGATTGAAATTGATGGAGATGGTCCTTGCGACTCTGAATCTCTATGAATCCAATCAGATTGCTGTCATGCATGTGTCGGATCAGATGATCCAGGAAAGTGGTGCAACACTGCAGGATGTAGAAGGTTTTATAGATTATCCTCGATCTCTTCGGTCCGTAAAAGTGGCTGTTTTCATTAAAGAAACAGGAAATAGTTTGGCCTCCGTCAGTATGCGCGCCAAAGGCAAATGCGATGTCGCAGAAATAGCCAAGTTGTTTGATGGCGGTGGTCATCGAAATGCGGCTGGTTATAGCTGTCAGGGGAAATCGATTGAGCGGGTACGCGGGGAAATAGTTGAGGTACTCTCCAAATCATTGAAAGAGAATAACTAAGCACTGCCGTTGCTTTGTTTTTTGGAGATTGACTGACACTATGACGTTTATCATGGCCCCTGATATTGCTCCAGACTTTGTTGCCGGTGTCTTTCTTGTCGATAAACCGGTCGATATTACCTCTTTTAAGGTGGTAAGCAGGTTACGCCGTATCCTTAATATAAAAAAAGTTGGCCACGCGGGAACTCTTGATCCTTTTGCGACGGGCCTGCTCATTCTCTGTGCCGGACGTCCCGCAACCAGGTTGATCTCACAGTTCATGGACGGAGAAAAAGAATATCTGGCTACGCTTCGGCTGGGAGTTGAAACCGAGACGCTGGACACGGAAGGGGCAGTGACTGCGCGCAGTCCGGTAGGTGAGATATCGAGCCTTCAGGTGGAGGAATGCCTGCAGGAATTCAGGGGCCGGCAGATGCAGGTACCTCCTGCGTATTCCGCACTAAAGCATAAGGGTAAACCTCTCTATTATTATGCCCGTAAGGGAATTGAGATCATCAAAGATCCGCGCGAAGTAAATATATCAACTCTTGAGCGCACCGATGGAAGTCGAACTCTTAGCGGAGATGAAGCAGAACTCTGTATCAGGGTCGTTTGCAGCAAAGGTACGTATATCCGGACCCTGGCGGCTGATATTGGTCGGTTTCTAGGCTGCGGTGCCCACCTGGTGCAGTTGCGCAGGACCCGGAGTGGTTGCTTTACGGTAGATGAGAGTTTGACCTGGGATGATTTAAGTGGCGATGATGCATTAAATGAATGTCTCAAGAAGATGATAACGGTCGAACAGGTGTGTAATCTGTTGCAATAATGTCTTTAGTTAGCTACTATAAGACGTTAAGAGGAAGATCCATCACCATGAACACTCAGTCTGAGCGACAGGAAATAAATCGAGATAATCAGTCCTGCCTCTTTGACCGATGGAAGTTCTTGTGCCAGGTTGTTTTTTAAGAAAATGACTATATAATACTCGGTACGGTTCTCCCTGAGGCACAAAATTGTATCCTTGGAAAGCAGCAAAGAATTTCTAAGGTTCTAACCCCGATAGATGAGCAATAAGTCGGGATAAGAACCTTCACGAAATCCTATCCTTGAAAACAGGAAAGAAATTCTAAGGTTCTAATAAAGTATCTAGCGGGTCTGCAGGTTCGCCACCGATTGGGCAGACCAATTGTTGTAAAATGTATCTAATGAATTTTAACTATCAGGTTTTTATTATAAAGTTTCAGGAGGAGTGTCGTGGCACAGTCAGCAGTCAGTAAAAATGAAATAATCGAGAAGTTTAAGATCCATCCGACCGACACCGGTTCATCAGAGGTGCAGATTGCCCTTCTTACTG
>JBBRDD010000124.1:0-14365 GCA_038204235.1 Desulfobulbales bacterium | reverse complement strand
CATTCATAGTGGACGCCGGGAATATCAATGATGGGCGATTCAACACTTTTCGCCTTTTTTTGCTGCAAATCACATTGTTTAAATTTATCGAAATCTCTGCCCGACTTCGTCCCGCAATAGGCAATGGCCTTGTTATATTCGTCGCCGGCAGGAATGCTGACGGTAAAATTGTCTGTTTTTTCTAGCAAAGTAAAGGTGTGCCTTGAATCTCTCACGGCTACCATAAAAACAGGCTTTTGCCATATACATCCGATTGTCGCCCAACCAATTGTCATTGTGTTGATCGCGTTATCTGCCTTGACGGTAAGAAAAGCCCCTGTTTTGATCCTTTCCATCAATCTATCGGCGTGTTTAAGATAACCACTTGTTTGCATAATCGTTTACCTTTAGAAGAGAGTTGTAATATATCTTATTGTTATTTTGCTATTTTTCAAAAACCAGGCCATGGCGACAAGGGCAAACAAAATCCTTATGAACAGCCACACCCGCAGGAGCCTCCACAGCCACTGCTTGCCTTGGCGATCGACTGCACCACTTCCCGGTTATCGGCGTCGTTTACGGAGGCAATTTCAACCTTTAAGTGGAGCGTTTTCGGTATGATCTGTATCCCAAGGGCCTGGTGCAGCGGTACAAAGAGATGGCCGAAAAAATCATGCGCCTCGGAGTCGGTTACGGTACAGCTCACCCTTGCACCTTCTTCCTTATCCTGCAGAACCAGTTCAAACGGACAGAGTCCGCTCCCTGCTATTCCGTAAATAAATGAGAAAGACACTGGGGTGTTTTTTGCACCCTCATCTATAATTGAAAGTGTAATTTTTTTTAAAGCTTGAATAGTAGCTGTCAATGGTCTCACCTCAAGTGTGCTATGGTTTTATGGCCGCGACCCAAAAATCTTGCCATCTGTTAGAGATATAATTTCGGTTCCTTACGCTCAGTACAATTTTCATACAACCACTGTCTCTTCTGCTTGATAGGCTCTGCATCAATCATCAATGCCTCTTCCGGGCAGTTTTTAATGCAGGCACAGCAAAAAATGCACAGATTTTTGTCTATGGCGATCTTCGAATTGAGGGCAATAGCTCCTGTAGGACAGGTAGAAAGACATATTCCACACTGGGTGCATTTCGCCTCGATAACTTTGGGAGTAACGGGCATCGGTCCGACGCCGTCTTTGTAGGGATGGTTGCCAGGTACCCTTACATCTGGTCGGGTGGCCACATCTTCAATTCCCGCAATTTTTTCACTGATCTTTACCCCAAAGGCATTGGCTGCCGCCAGATCGGCTGAATCCGGTCGACCGGCGCCAACAGGTGTAGCCGGTCCGGAAAATGAGTGCTCCCCGATAAAGGCACCGGCAGCCAGGGGGATCAAAGCGGCTTTTTCAGCGATATCCTTCAGTTCAAGCAGGGCATCTTCGAATTCTCTATTCCCATACACTACAACAATGACCGCCGGGGTATTGTTTCCCTTTATGGCAGCTAGTCTTTTGGCGGCAAGGGGTGCAACCCGACCGGCATATACCGGAACACCAATTACAGCCAGCTCGTCGGCGGCGATCTGCATGGTAGAAACTGCGTCAGGATAGGTGAGATCAACACTGTCGACCGGAATATCACCAATGCCTGAAGCTATAGCGTCGATAACCCTTTTGGAGGTTCTGGTCGGTGAAAAGGAAATGAGCCGGATTTTTTTAATTTTCATACAATTCCTGTTGGTTGAGTTATGTTGAAAGGGAAGCTGCAACCTCCGGTTTATTCACGCAAATAAACGCTTGTGTGATATAAGGATACTAATTATACTGGTTAGCGTTCGTAAAGAAAACTATTTCTACTCTCGAAAATCCGGAAGAAATTCTGGCCTCTTTTCAGTGCCCCCTTGAGGGGTATATGTACTTTACAAGGAGAACGGATCATGCCACTCGAAAATAGTACCGCACCGGCACAACAAGCGACTGAAAAGAAAAAAAAGCCCGCCTGGTACGATTGGCTGATCGATATTTTCAAAATGATACTGGGATACAATTACTTAACCTACGGAACGAAGAAAAAGTTTTAATCCCGGTAAACAGAAAACAAACCGGGATTCTTTTTAATACTCGCTTGTCGGGTGCTCTTTTTAGGACTCGCTTGAAGGTACGAAAACATCGCGCACCAACAATCTCACGGCTCCTGCTCATCCGGCTGGTACCATCTGAGGCGCAGGGCATTGCTGACTACCGAAACGGAGCTAAGAGCCATTGCTGCACCACCAATCATGGGGTTGAGTGTTGGCCCGCCGAAAAGGGCCAGTGCTCCCGCCGCCACCGGAATACCGACAACATTATAGGCAAAGGCCCAGAACAGATTCTGGCGAATGTTGCGCATGGTCGCCCGACTGAGACCGATAGCCCGACCGACACCGGCCAGATGACCGTTCATCAGAACAATATCCGCTGATTCCACAGCAACATCTATTCCCGTTCCCATGGCGATACCGACATCGGCTCTGGCCAGAGCAGGTGCATCGTTGATCCCGTCTCCGACCATGGCGACGATTTCACCATTTTTTTGTAATCTGACAACTTCCTCTTCTTTTTTATCCGGCAGGACGCCGGCGACAACGCGGGTGATTCCGGCCTGAACAGCCACCGCATGGGCCGTTTTTTCGTTATCCCCGGTGAGCATCACCACCTTAATGCCCATTTTCTCAAGGTCCTGGATAGTTTTCTTTGCTTCCGCTTTCAGAGGATCGGCAATGGCCAGCAGACCGGCAAAAGTTTTGTTGACAGCCAGAAACAATACGGTTTTACCTTGATCGGATAATGTACCCGCCTGCTGCACAGCCTGTTCTCTGAGCCCTTCGATGTGATTTTCCCGGAGAAACTCAATATTACCGAACAGCACATCATAACGATTGCCATCCAGCTGCATGGAAGACGCAATGCCACGACCAGGGCTTGCGGAAAACGATTCCGGTTCCGGGATGGCACAGCCTCTTTTCCCGGCTTCTGCAATAATTGCCTCGGCAAGGGGATGCTCCGAACGGCTCTCGGCACCGGCGGTAAGGCGCAGCAGCATTGTTGCATCATATTCGGCGAGCGCAATAATATCTGTGACCACGGGTCTGCCGAGGGTGAGCGTCCCGGTCTTGTCAAAAACCACGCAACTCACTTTCTGGGCAAGCTCCAAAACTTCGCCGCTTTTGACCAGCACACCCAGCTGGGCGCCGCGACCGGTGCCGACCATTATGGACGTCGGGGTAGCAAGTCCCATGGCGCAGGGACAGGCAATCACCAGCACGGCAATAAAAATACGCAGAGAAAAACTAAAATCGGCACCGCCAAGGAAAAACCAGCTGAGTCCGGCAAGTGCGGCTATCACTATCACCGTCGGCACAAAATAAAGACTGATACGATCAGCAAGATTGGCAATCGGGGCCTTGGTTCCCTGGGCTTCCTGCACCAGTCTGACAATTCGGGCGAGCATGGTATCACGTCCAACTTTTTGCGCCTGCATGGTTAACGCGCCATTTTTATTGAGCGTTCCACCAAATATTTTATCGTCCTTTCGTTTCATGACCGGCATGCTTTCACCGGTGAGCATTGACTCATCCACCGCCGATTCCCCGTCAACGATTCTCCCATCCACGGGAATTCGTTCCCCGGGGCGAATCAAAAGACGGTCATCAACCTGTATTTCCGTCAATGCTACCTGGCGCTGACCGTTTTCTTCGAGCAGAGTAGCCGTCTCCGGGGCGAGCTGCAGCAGCTGTTTGATGGCATCAGTTGTTCGGGCTTTGGAGCGGGCCTCGAGATATTTACCTAAGGAAACCAGGGCAATCAGCATGGCTGCCGATTCAAAATAAAGATCATGAGCCCGGCTGAATGGATCGAATCCTAAGCCGATTTCCACCAGATTCCAGGTGGAATAGATAAACGCAGCTCCGGTTCCGATGGCGATTAAAGAATCCATATTCGGCCCGCCGCGCAAGAGTGCCGGAATACCGTTCAGATAAAAATTTCTGCCAAGATATAAAACGGGCAAAAGCAGCAAAAACTGGATGACGGCATGGGTAAAAGGAGAATGATCGGGATGGACCATCTCTGGCAGGGTAATACCGAACATGGTGGCCATCGACAGGTTCATAATGAGCAAGGCCAGCACAAATGCGGGAATAAGTCTATTCCTCATGGCCTGCAGTCGATCAGCCGCCTCTTGCGAGGCCCCGGATTGATCGTCATCCGCTGTGGCGATCTCAGCGGAAAAACCAAGCCCGGCTATCGCCTCTTGTATTGCGGTGCTGGTGATTGCCAAAGGATCATAGACAATTTTCGCCTTTTCCGTGGCTAAATTGACCGAACATTGCGTAACCCCACCCAGGTTTCCGACCACCCGTTCAATACGTGCGGAACATGCAGCACAATGCATTCCTTTAATATTGGCTTCAAAATTTTCTATTGACATAATCGAAAGTGATTTACTGCGAGTAATTTAAGAATTTCCTTCAATATTTACGTTCTACAGCAAAGATAATTATTCGAAGATGATTATCCACTGAATAATTATAAAAAAACGCTGCTGTCCTGCATCAGAAAACCATGCATGGACTCTGTGCAGAGTGGCACTGCGAAAGATCCCATGGCCGGAATATTTTCATCCTTTCCTGCAATCCAATATATCCCGTATTTTGCGGGCCAGATCCTGAAGCAAGAAAGGTTTTTGCAGAAAATGGACACTCTGATCCTGCAAATCCTGATGGGTGATGATGTTGTCCGTATATCCCGACATGAACAGGCATTTCAAATCAGGTTGAACAGCCCTGAGACGATCGGCCAAATCGCGTCCGTTCATTACTGGCATAACAACATCAGTCAGCAGCAGCTGAATGTTTTTCGAATGTTTTTCCGCCAGCCTGACCGCGTCTTGAGGTGTATTGGCAGCCAATACCGTGTAACCGAGCTTTTCAAGCATTTCCCTGGCCATTTCCAGCAGGCTCAGCTCATCTTCTACCAGCAGTACTGTTTCATTACCGCAGGCAAGAACTTCCTCTTTTTTTTGCGCAAGCAAATGTTGCGCATTACCTCGGTATCTTGGAAAATAGAGGCTGAAGGTTGTCCCATTGCCAACTTCGCTCTGTGTGGCAATAACACCTCTATTTTGTTGCACAATACCGTAGATCGTAGACAATCCCAGACCAGTTCCTTTATCAATTTCCTTGGTCGTAAAAAATGGTTCAAAAATATGGGCTAACGTCTCCTGATCAATGCCGGAACCATCATCACTTACCGTGAGGCAGACATAGTCACCGGGTTGACAATCAGGAATCATGGCGCAGGCTGCTTTATCAAAAGAAGCATTTTTCGTTTCAATACATATTTTGCCGATGCCATCAATTGCGTCACGGGCGTTGACACACAGATTGGCCAGAATTTGACACACCTGATCGGGATCGATTTGAATCGGCCACAGACCGCTGGCTCGCATCTGTATCAACTCAATATCTTCGCCAATAAGGCGACGCAGCATATTAAGCATTTCACCCAGCACTTCGTTGATATTGATCACTTTAGGCGCGACTGTCTGTTTCCGCGCGAAAGTGAGTAATTGTCGAGTGAGATTCGCCGAATGTTCGGCTGCCTGACCTATATCAACGAATGTTTTATAGAATGGATCGGACGGTTGAACCTTCAGCAAGGCCAGCTCTGTTTTACCGATTATTACGGAGAGCATATTGTTAAAATCGTGAGCAACGCCACCCGCCAGCTGGCCAACAGCCTCAAGTTTTTGCGCCTGAATCAATTGTTCATGGAGCACCTCGCGCTCGGACTCAGCCTTTTTCCGATCGCTGATATCTGTGACCAGGGACTCGATGCGAATTGGCTCGCCTGTGGGGCTACGAATGAGAGCCATATTCATAATGACCGAAATCTTGGATTTATCGCGCCGAAAAAACTGCACCTCCCACCCCTGAACCTTGCCATATTCAAGAAGAAGCGCAATAATTTGTGGTCGATCTTCCGGAACAACATAGAGATGCGTATGGATGTCTGTAAGTGCTGTACCCATCGCCTCAAAAGAGTCATATCCCAGCATGAGCTGGATAGCAGGATTGGCATTGAGCAGCCGACCATCCAGGGAGGTCTGTATAATACCCAGCAAAGAATTTTCGAAGATACTCCTGTAGTTATCCTCACTTTGCCGTAGTCCGCGCATGGTAGTCTGCAGGTTGGCCGTCATGACATTAAAGGCATCGGACAGCTTACCTAACTCATCATGAGATTGTATAGCCAATGCAGGCAATTCCAGGTTTCCTGCAGATATTGCCTGAGCTTGAGTTGCCAGCAGCTGTAAAGGTCTGGTGAGATTTTGTACAGCGAGCAGAATTGCTGTGCCTACTAAAACAATAAATATACAGGTCAGGCCAGCCAGCAGCTTGATCATTTTGATGGCAGGAGCATATAATTCAGCTTCCGGCAAAACGGTGGCAACAGACCATCCGGCAATTGGAACAGGCTGAAAAAAAGCCACCATAAGCTGCCCTTTATCAAAATAGCGAAACAAGCCCGAAGCACCTGATAGCATCTTCTCGCCAAGTGCCTTCATCGAGCTGTTTTCGAGCTTTAGAATATTAGACTGCATCATAAAATTCACATCCGGATGAAAAATGAATGTTCCATCCTTTGCCAGGACAAAGCCATAACCGGTTTGACCGGCTCGCAGTTCTTCGGCTATTTTATGAATATACTGCAGAGAAATACCGGCACCAATCAAGCCTTGCGGCTGACCCTGTTCATCAACAATAGGAGATACCATAAATATTGTCGGAATACCGGTCGTTCGAGATATCAACGGAGGCGTTATCTGGGTGGGTCCTCCGGCCATAATAGATTGAAAATATGGTCTGTTGCGAATATCACCGATAAAAATTTCAAAACCATCGCCTTTTTGCTGAATTGTATGGTATTCGCCATGACGATTTGCCGCATAAATATCCTGGAAAATATCTGGATGTTTTGCATGGAGAATTTTATGCCGATTAATATTCTGGCTGTCAAGCAAACTAAAATTTCGATTAACCCCTTGTGCCGCAGGGGTGGCAGCAATGGTTTCAGGCTCAATCATGATTGTTTCGAGCCATCTGTTTATGCTTTCAGCGCTTTTACCGACGGAAGCCAGCATACTTTTCGACAATGCATCTTCAATAACATTTTTAATATACCAATACGCCCCTAAATTAAGAGAAAGAAGTCCCGTCACGACTATAGGCATAACCCACAGCAATAATTTGACTTTGAGAGAGGACGGTTGAGCAAAAATGCAGCGCTTTGATGTGGACATATGGTGGTGAAAAAGGTTTAAGAGTATCGTAAAACAGGAGTGAAAAATCTATAAACAGCTGAATTATGTGAACAGTATAGCATGTAACGCCTTCCTTCAATGCAATCGACATAAATCAGGATATATAATTCCAATGCACAATTAGAGAGATACGCACCAAGGAGCAAAAACAATTCCTTATATAAATATCCATTGCATATAAAAGTGCGCCGATAAAATGGCTGTACCTCTGCAACAAATCAGCTATTAAACCTGACAACGTAAGAATTCACTCCGGACCTCTTTCGTTGCATGCGAGCAGCGTTCTTTCGGCGGCATCTCGACTATAGTTTTCAGGTGACACTTCTGTTTGACACCATCAACGATTAAATAAAAGACCAGATATGAACACCCCTTCTTCAAATAAGCAGAATACAGGTAGACAGGGCGACAACGAGGGCCACACAGGAGAGAGTGATGCAGGACGCCTTTGAAGCCACTGCGCTCAGTACCTATCGCTATGTGCTCATGGCCACAGATGCGGAAGTCCCTGGCAAAAGGGTGCACCTGAAATCCGAGGAAATTAATCTCGGCGACGTGGTCGAGATTATATTAAATAGGTTTTTTGATTTCTCTTCCTGCAAAGATACTGCAAGGGGAAACAGGAAGAGAAACCAGTAGCGAATTGGGCCTGTATCAAGCAGAAATAGGTACAAATGACTCTGGCCATGGATAAGGCCCAGCAGAAAACCTGGACTTTACATCAGGCCATGCTTGTACCAGAATTTGACAGTGTGTTTACCACCCATATCTTTAAAAAGACAGATAACTCCCCATTTCCCCTGTTCATCAATGTTGAAATTGGCGGCAAATACCCCGTTGCCAAAATCCTTTAGATCGCCGAGCTGCTCTTTTCCCGACGGTGCTATAAGCTTTACTTTACCAACAGTCTTAGTAATCGGCTGCCCATCTTTCATAAATGAGACCATCACATGATGGGTACGCCCTTCCGGATCAGACATTTTCATGCTGGCCAGTTCCATGATCTGAAATTCGGCATGGATACCGTCGACCATTACCGCATGTTTGAAGGTTCCCCCTTCCTGACTTGAGCCATGATCCATCTGGCTATGATCCATGCCCTCCATTTTTGGCTGGTCCATCGTTGCCGGGTCTTCATGCTGGGCATGACCAGAGCTCTTTTTGTCCATTGCCATGGCACTACCAATCAGAAAAACACCACAAAATGCTACCATCATTACTATTTTTTTCATAACTTTCACCTTTTTCAATTTTTTGACTCCGGTGGCTTTTTGGGCAGGCCGATTCCCTTCCAGAGCCCGTAAATAGCCGGAACCACGACAAGGGTCAGCACAGTAGCACTGACCATACCCCCGACCATCGGGGTTGCAATTCGTTTCATCACCTCGGATCCCGTACCGCTGCTCCACATAATCGGTGCAAGACCGGCTATGATTGCGACAACGGTCATCATCTTCGGCCGGACCCGCAGTGCGGCCCCATGCTCGATGGCCATATTGAGATGCTCTCTGCAAAAGGAAGCACCGTATTCCTTCCGGTACTTCCGGTAAGAAATATCGAGATAGATAAGCATCACCACCCCGGTCTCCGCCGCCACCCCGGCCAGAGCAATAAAGCCGACGGCCACCGCGACGCTCATGTTGTAGCCCATGAGATCCATCAGCCACAGCCCGCCGGTCAGGGCAAAAGGCACGGACAGCATGACAATGAGGCTCTCAGTAATATTGTTGAAATTAAGATACAGCAGCAGAAAGATGATAATCAGGGTCGCCGGTACCACAATCTTCAGTTTCTGCTGCGCCCGAATCATATATTCATACTGACCGGACCAGACGATACTGTAGCCCGGTGGAAGACTGATTTTTTCCGCGACCGCCTGCTGGGCCCTCTTGACATACCCGCCCACATCACCCCCGGTTATATCCACATAAACCCAGGCATTCTTTCGGGCGTTTTCGCTTTTAATCGACGGTGCACCCTTATGGATTACAATATCCGCCACCTGAGTAATGGGAATCTGTGCTCCGCTCGGCGTTGGGATAAGGATACGCCGCAGTTTTTCCGGGGTATCGCGCAGCTCGGAGCCGTAACGCAGGTTGACCGGATACCGTGCCAGCCCCTCCACAGTCGAAGTAATATTCAAGCCGCCGATAGCGGTCGAGATCACATCCTGCACATCGCCGACGGTCAGGCCATACCGGGCCGCCTCCTCCCTGTTGATTTTATAATCGAAAAAATTGCCGCCGGTGACCCGCTCGGCATAAACACTGGTGGTACCGGGAACTTCCTTTATGACCGCCTCGACCTTCTCACCTATCTCGGAGAGGGTCTGCAGATCATCACCCATCAGCTTCAACCCTACCGGCGTTTTGATCCCCGTGGAGAGCATATCTATCCTGGTCTTGATGGGCATGGTCCAGGCATTGGTCAGCCCGGGAAAATGAATGGCTTTGTCCATTTCATCAATCAACTTCTGGGTGGTCATTCCCTCTCGCCATTCGGATTTAGGTTTCAGGGTGATAATCGTCTCCAGCATGGAAAGAGGTGCCGGATCGGTTGCCGTCTCGGCACGTCCGGCTTTTCCCGTCACATTCTCCACTTCTGGAAAGGACTTGATGATCCTGTCCGTCTGCTGCACCAGCTCTTTTGCCTTGGTGATAGAAATGCCCGGCAAGGTCGTCGGCATATACAGCAGGTCGCCTTCGTTCAGCGGCGGCATAAATTCAGAGCCCATCCTCTGGTAAGGGATCCAGGCCAGAGCCATAGCCACAACGGCCAAGGCCACCACCAGAAATTTCACTTTGAGGACCAGTTTAATAATCGGGTGATAGATCCAGATAAGGAAACGGTTCACCGGGTTTTTATGTTCCGGCATTATTTTACCGCGAATCATATAACCCATCAGCACCGGCACAAGGGTGATAGCCAGGAATGCTGCACCCATCATGGAATATGTCTTTGTATAGGCCAGCGGACGAAACATTCTGCCTTCCTGGGCTCCCAAAGTAAAAACCGGCAAAAAAGAAACGGCGATGATCAACAGCGAGAAAAAAAGCGAAGGTCCGACCTCCACCGAAGCCTCCCGAATGATCTCCCAGTGATCTTTTTTGCCCTTATCCTGTTCCAGATGTTTATGGACATTTTCCACCATTACGATAGCGGCATCGACCATTGCGCCAATCGCAATAGCAATTCCGCCCAGGCTCATGATATTGGCATTGATCCCCTGCCGTTCCATGATCACAAAGGCGATCAACACCCCGATTGGCAGGGTGATAATGCCGACCAGAGCACTGCGTAAATGGAAGAGAAAGACGACGCACACCAGGGCGACAATCAGACTTTCTTCCAGCAGGGTCCGTTTCAGGTTGTCAATCGCCCGGATGATAAGTCCGGACCGATCATAGACCGGTCGAATGGAAACTCCTTCCGGCAACCCTGATTTAAGCTCCGACAGCCGTTTTTTGACTTTGTTGATTACCGCCAGGGCGTTTTCCCCATAGCGCATAACAACAATACCGCCGACCGCCTCCCCGGTACCATTAAAATCAATCAGCCCACGCCGCAGCTCAGGACCAATGGTGACGCGCGCTACATATCTTAACAGGACGGGTGTCCCCTTATCGGAGCTGAGCGGGATGTTTTCCAGGTCTTCAATGGAATGGATATAGCCCAGACCGCGTACCATATATTCAGTCTCGCCCATCTCCACCAGCCGTCCGCCCACGTCGTTATTGGAACGTTGAATAGCCAGACGCACTTTCTGCAGGGGAATATTATAGGCCAACAGTTTATTAGGGTCGACCATCACCTGGTATTGTTTGACAAAGCCGCCTATGGACGCCACCTCGGAGACCCCCGGCACACTGGTCAGTTCATAGCGCAGAAACCAGTCCTGAATCGAGCGCAGTTGCTGGAGATCATGGCGATCGCTTTCCACCAGATACTGTAAGACCCAGCCAACTCCGGTGGCATCCGGCCCAAGATTCGGCGAAACACCCTTAGGCAGCCTGCCGGTGATGGAGTTCAGCGCCTCCAGCACCCGGCTCCTGGCCCAGTACATATCGGTGCCGTCCTCAAAGATGACATAGGTAAAACTCATGCCGAAAAAGGAATAGCCACGCACCACCTTGGCAAAAGGCACCGCCAGCATGGCGGTAGTCAGGGGATAGGTGACCTGATCCTCGACCACCTGAGGCGCCTGTCCGGGAAATTCGGTAAAGATGATGACCTGGACATCGGAAAGATCCGGAATAGCATCGAGCGGAGTTTTCAGCATCGCCCAGATGCCGGCAGCTACAACGAAGATGGTCAACATCAGCACCAGAAATTTGTTGCGGATGGAATATTCAATAATTGCCTTAATCATCAAGATAATCTCCTGTCAGGCGTCCTGGGATCATTTATCCTTCTTCAGATTATTCATGTCGAGATCACTGTCGTCCATCTTCATCTTGCTCATATCGAGATCGTCGGTAGACTGCTTTACGGGCGGCTTTTCACTTCGGGGCTCCAGCATCTTCTGGATAGCCTCACGCAGCCGGGACTCGGAATCAAACATAAACTGTGCTGAGGTGACGATGGTGTCGCCCTCTTTCAGCCCATCCAAAACCTGAAAGGTGTTGTGCTCCCCTTCCGCCCCCAACCTTACCGTGTGCGGCGCATATTTCCCATCGCCCAGGGCGACGAAGACCACCTTGCGCAGGCCAGAATCGATGACCGCCTCCTGGGGAATTACCAGGGCAGCCGGATCGATCAGCGATTCAATATAAACATTGGCATACATCTCCGGTTTCAGCAGTCCTTCCGGGTTATTAAAATCCATCCGGAGCTTTACCGTGCGGGTCTTTGGATTAAGAAAAGGATAGATAAAAAGAACGGTCCCTTCAAAACGTTTGCCAGGCAGATAGGCTAATTCCATACCCGCCGGCATCCCTTTTTTAACAAAAGGCAGTTCATATTCATAGACCTCGACATCCACCCAGACCCTGGAGAGATCGGCAATTTCATACTGATGCATGCCGGCTTTGACGAAGTGACCGGCAAGAGCGTCCTTTTGAATGACCACCCCGGTGGCCGGCGAATAGACAGTGATATTTTTTTTCACTGTACCTTTTTTTTTCAGCTGCCTTATCTGCTTCTCTTCGAGATCCCAGTACTCCAACCGCTGCCGGGCTGCCTGCAGGAGTCTGGCTGCATTTTCCCGCACACTTGGATATGAGCTGGCAGCAAGAGCTGCGGCCTGCGATTCGGCGAGCAGATACTCCTGCTGGGTGGTATAGAGTTCGGGGCTGTAAATATCGAAAAGAGGCTGACCTTTGGTCACACTTTCGCCGACGAAGTTGACGTACAGTTTTTCGATCCAGCCATCAAATTTCAGATTGACGGCATATATCCTGGTTTCATCATAGGTCACCGTACCCAGAGCCCGGATCGACTTCGTCAATGCCATTCTCTTGACTGTCGCCGTCCGCACGCCCATATCCTGTTCGGTTACCGGATCAATTTTAATAGTCGAATCAGGAAGTTTCTCACCATCTTTTTCCTGATAAACAGGGACGAGATCCATCCCCATAGGGGATTTCCCCGGCTCCTTGCGGATATAGGTCGGATCCATTGGTGCAGCCCAGTATTTTATGACTTTGCCAGTCTTGGGATCGACGTCACCGGCCTTCAATCCAGCCAGGGTCGGCGACAGAGCTGCGCCAAAGATAAACCATACTGCCACCAGTGTCAGGACTATCGGTTTCATTGCACGCCCTCCAGAGACGACAGCCTGGTGCCGACAATCTCTTCAAGTTCTGCCAGTTTCTTATAGATCTGGTATTTATAACTTTCTGCCTTCAACTGAAAACGCATCAGTCTGATACGGGCAGAGAGCATGGTATTAAACTCAACTTTGCCAACCGAGTACGCCGCCAGAGAAGCGTCGGCGAGCTGCGTTGCCTGTACAGACAGGGCTTCATCAAAAAGGGTGTAATTTTCTCTTGCGCCGGCGATTTCGGCCAGCACCCTGTCAATACTTTGCGGCAGAGTCTGTCTGAGCCCCAATAATGATTTTTGGGCAGCGGCAAAACGCTTTTGGGCAGCGGCAAGTTTGCTGTCCTGACTGGTTGACTGCCAGAGCGGCACAGTCATGCCCACTGTGGCCGAGAGAAAATCGGGTCGGTCTTCACGCTGGCCATAGCTGAGTTGCACATTAAAGTCCGGGAGATAGGCTTTTTCTGCCAGCTGCACCTCAACTTTAGCCCGGTCTATTGCCACCTTTTTTTGCTGAACCAATGGATTACGTTGGAGAGCTGCTCGGTTAAGCAGAGATCGATCAGGAATTTTACCAGGTTCATCTAAGGCCAATGGCCCGATTTGGTTGAAAAAATCGCCTCGATTGAGTAGACTGCCGATCTGCGCGCGGATAACCTGCTCACGACTCGCCAGATTTACACCCTCATCGATAAGCTCAGAATGCTGCACCTGTCCGGCCAGAATATCCTGCTGCAACCCTTCACCGGTGGCGTACCTTGTTTCCGCCACTCGAAGCATCTGGGTAACCAGGGCCTTAAGTTTTTCATTAATTTCCAGGCTCTTTATGGTAAAGCCAAGGTCATACCAGGCTCCTGCCAGGTTTTTAGCTATCTCCAGCCTCCTACTGCGGACCTGGTATTCCGCCTCCATGGCCTTGAGCTGACTGACCTGCTGCCGAAGATCCAAGGTGCCGAACCAGGGAAATTTCTGGGAGGCAAACAGCTGTTTCTGGGTCATTGGTTCCTGGTCAAAGGCAAAGCTGTCGACCGGGAGATTGGCAACACTCAATCCAACAACAGGGTCCTGCAGGGACCCGGCAAAAGGAGCTTCAGCGTGCAATGCCTGTGCATTTTCCGCCATGCTGAGAAGTTCCTGATTGTTCTGGTATGCTTCTTCCACAAGCATGGCAAGGTCCGGCACCGGTGCGGCAGCCTCGACATTGGCAACCGACATAATCACCAGACCCACCAAGACCAGCAACTGCCTGACAAATGCAATCATATACC
>JBBRDD010000123.1:0-14491 GCA_038204235.1 Desulfobulbales bacterium | reverse complement strand
ATCCTGAATTCCCGGAAGATTGTAACGATGGCTATTGTATGTCCATGATGTTGCGTATATTGCATTTGACTTCAGCAAACAAATAGCATCGTTACAATAATCATTATAACGATGCACTAAATCACTATTATTCGTATGTTATTAGTTACTTGAACGATTTCTCGTTACATGTTTCCGGGAACTCAGGTTGCATGGAAACCTGATGCCATCAAAGTTCAGTTACCCAGTCCGGGATATGGTTGATAATATAATTATGCACGGCTTCTTTTCTTTCACCTGCCGGAGCATTCCCGACATCTGCCATCACTTCTTCAAAGTCGAACCAGCAGAGCTCCCGGTCATCCTTACTGTATACAGTCAGGATCCTTCTATTGGACTGCTCAATATCTTCCTCTTCCTGAATAGCACCAACCAGCTTTGATGCCTCAGCGGCACTAAGAAATTTGATAATTTCCTCACTCATAACCTTTCCCCGAAAATGATATCTCCAAATACGAAAAGGCGAGCAGGAAAAAATCCTCTCGCCTTACACACCCTGAGAACGAAAATCTTCAGGCAGCTTTTACAACTGCTCCGGACCTGATACAACGGGTACATACTTTGGTTTTCTTTTTGTTTCCACCTGCATCGACCATGCGTACCATCTTCAAGTTTGGCAGCCAGCGCCTTCTTGTCTTATTATGCGCATGAGAAACATTATTTCCAACCATTGGTCCCTTTCCACATATTTCACAAACTTTGGCCATTATTATCTCCTTCTATCTCATTCACCCGCCAGACGACGGTTCAAATGAGGAATGCATATATTGGATGTGAGTAAACGATTATTCAGAATCTGACTTTTTAACCTCTTTTAAAATTTAAGGCAAGATATTTCCCTTATCAATTATGTAATTGGTAACTTTTCCGGAGCCAATGGCAAAGATTTAGTGTTCTGGATGTAAAAATCAATTAAGTTGTCGCTCATGTTATCTGCTTAATAATCCTCAATAATGGCTGGATAAAAAAACGCCAACTTTGTTCAAGTGCACAATAATAGCTTCTCTCTCATTGCAATCTTGCAAAACCTATTGTAGTACTTCTTCGTTTAACAATAATTCTCACTTAAAATACAGGTATTATGATTATATTCAATCAACTCTGGAACTTCTTTTCTTCCGTGAAGCTGGCGATATTTACTCTCTGCGCCCTTGCTGGAACTTCCATCGTCGGTACCATCATCCCACAAGGCGAATCGACAAGTTTTTATGTACAAAATTTTGGTCGGGAAACCGCCCATTTTTTTCAGATCCTTGATATCCCCAATATGTATTACTCCTGGTGGTTTCTCGGATTGCTGGGCATCCTCAGCGCCAACCTCATTATCTGCAGTCTGGACCGGTTCCCGGCGGTATGGAAAATAATAAAAGCCGATAACCTCGCAATCGATCCTGAGCGAATTGAAAAAATGGCCAATTTCAATAAATGGGAGTTTGGTACGGATAAGCTCAACCATATCAATCTTGCCCAACTGCTCAAACAAAACGGCTGGCATGCACAATCTAAAAAAATTGGCAGCAATGAACTCTTTTCCTGCCAGAAAGGCCGGTGGAGCCGCACCGGAGTCTACATTGTCCATCTCTCCATCCTGCTCATTTTTACCGGAGCCATAATCGGCCATTTTTGGGGCTTTAAGGGGAGCGTCATGATACCGGAGATGAGTTCTACCCAAAAGATCTTTGCTTTCAAGGAAGCGGGATCCTTAGAACTCGGTTTTGAAGTGCGATGCAACTCCTTTGCCATTGAATTCTATAACAACGGCATGCCCAAGGAATACAAAAGCAGTCTGTCAATTATTGAAAAAGGCCAGGAAGTACTCACCCGAGATATAGAGGTGAACAGTCCACTCACCTATAAAGGAATAACCTTTTACCAATCCAGTTATCAGGGCTATCAGGATTTTATATTAGATATTACCGAAAACAGTTCCGGGGAATCAAAAGTATTCACCCTCCCCTTTCAGAAACAGATGCTCTGGGAGGGAAAAGATATCCATTTCGGCATCGTCAATGCCGAGGCAGTAGCACAAAGAGTCGTGCGTGCGAAAGTATGGTTTAAATCCGGGGACAGCCCGGCGTCCATTGAATGGCTGAACGACAATGTGAAAACCACTTTTACCAGTGGGGCAAAAGAATACACTGTTTCCGTCAAACAGATGTACGCAACCGGCCTGCAGGTCGCCAAAGATCCAGGTGTATGGGTGGTCTATATTGGCTGCGGATTGATGTTGCTTGGACTTTATATCGCCTTTTTCAGATCACACCAAAGAATATGGCTGTTCAAGAAAAATGGCTCATCTACGCCCCAACTATGGTTATCCGGTTCAACCAACAAAAACAAAATGGCATTCACTCAAGTTTTCGAAAAACTCAAAAATCGTATTGAACACGCTGTCCAACGATAATAACCGCCTGATGGAACGAAACGGAGTATAAAATATGGATAGTTCACAACTACTCGGCATTACAACCTTCACGTATATGTTCTCAACAGTGTTGTATATTGCAATACTGGTTTTTAAGACCCCTCGCCTTGGTGGTATTGCCACTGTATTCACCGCCCTGGCATGGTTTGTCCAGACTGCTGGACTGGTCATGAGATGGATCGAATCCTATCAACAGGGCATTGGCCATGCACCGCTGACTAATATGTATGAGTCAGTGGTCTTTTTTGCCTGGACGATCATCCTTCTCTATCTCTTGATCGAATGGAAATTCAAAACCAAAATTATCGGCGCCTTTGCCGTTCCTTTTGCATTTCTGGCCATGGCGTATGCCTCTTTTTCCACCGATCTAGATAAAACCATTAATCCCCTGATACCGGCTCTCCAGTCCAATTGGCTTATCGCTCATGTGGTCACCTGTTTTGTCGGCTACGCCTCTTTTGCAGTGGCTGCAGCCCTGGGTATTATGTATCTGGTGAAGAATAAATCGACAGAATCCGGGAATGCATCAGCATCGCTGTCCAGCCGCTTCCCTTCTCCTGCGGTGATAGACGATATAATCCATAAGACCATGGTTTTCGGCTTTATCTGGTTAAGTGGAGGCATCATTACCGGCGCAGTCTGGGCTAACTCGGCATGGGGTACATACTGGAGCTGGGATCCAAAAGAGACATGGTCACTCATAACCTGGTTTTTTTACGCAATCATTCTCCACTCCCGTTATACTCGAGGCTGGTCCGGCAAGAAAATTGCTTTATTAGCGATCTTTGGATTCCTCTCCGTTCTCTTTACTTATTATGGGGTTAATTTCCTCCTGTCCGGGTTGCACAGCTACGGTTCAAGTTGATCGCCCCATAGAGCCACAATGTAGCACTATCCCTATTATTACTGCGAGTTAACAGGTTTGACAAGTTTAAGCAAAAACTGTATATAGAGCATTATGAAAGTGCAGCGCAATGTAAGTGGCTATAAAATTCTATTGAAAGGAGAGCAATTATGTTGAAAAAATTTGTTGTCTGTAGTGTTGTCTCTATGTTTGTAATGGGTGGTGCCGTTATCTCATCAATGGCGACCGACAATGCCAAAGGTCCAGAAACCATTACTATTGTCGACAGCAAAAGTGCCAAGCCAAAACCAGCGCAGTTCCCCCACAAGGCACATCAGGATAAGTTCAAATGTGGCGAGTGTCATCATGGCATGGCTGATGGCAAACAGGTACCATATACTGAAGGCATGAAAATTGAAAAATGCGAAAAATGCCATACTGGCGACACCCTTGCCGGCAAAATGAAAGATAAACTCAAGCTCGACACTCTTAAAGGTGCCGGACATGGTAATTGCCTTGAATGTCATAAAGAGATGGCTAAAAAGGATGCCGCATTAAAAGAAAAGAAAATCGATAAATGCGCTACCTGCCATCCTAAAGCATAATCTGTTCTTTCTTTGAACGAATAAAAAGGGGGGTGTTCGCGATTGCGAACACCCCCCTTTTTATGTTTTGTTGTGGTTGGTAATTTGACTGGATTGTTTAATTTTCCTGCAGCTTTGAGATATCGCCAATCTGCAAAATAAGATCACCCAGGACAGTCAACAGATTCAGTCTGTTTTGCCTGACAGCCATATCATCTGCCATAACCATCACTTCATCAAAGAAGGTATCGACCGGCTCTTTCATTTTCAGCATTACTTCGAGAGCCTTCAAATATTCTTTTTTCTCAATGAGCTGTTCCATTTCCTTGCGCACCTCACCAAAAAGCGTGTGCAGGCTTTCTTCTGCTTTATGCTCAAATAATTCGGTCGAAACGGATGTTTGCCGGTTATCTTTGACGATGTTTCGAATGCGCTTATAGGAAGCGGCAAGAACTTTAAATGCAGGCAACAGGCTGATCTTGATTATTGCATCGATCCTCTGCCGACAATCGGTCACATCATCAAAATTTACTGAGACGGCGGCATCGACAGCCTCTGCAGCCAGCCCGCGACTGATACAATCGTTGGCAAAACGGCCTTTGATAAAATTTATCACCGCTTCAACTGTCTCGTTTCCACCGTCTACCTTATTACCATAAAGGGCCAAGGCTTTATGAACAATCTCCCGAAGCGAAATTGTATAGCCTTTTCCTTCAATAATATGCAGGATCGCAAGGGAAATACGGCGCAGGCCAAAAGGATCGGCGGTGCCGGTCGGCACCTGACCGATGCCGAAACATCCGGCAAGGGTATCGAATCTGTCGGCAAGACCAAGCAGGGCTCCGATATCTGTGGATGGAATTGCGGCTCCCGCCCTTTTGGGCATATAATGCTCTTTAATCGCCGTTGCAACGCTTGCTTTCTCACCATCATGGAGGGCATAGGCTCCTCCCATAATTCCCTGCAATGAGGGGAATTCCCCGACCATATCGGAGAGCAGGTCTGTCTTGCAGAGCAGTGCAGCTCGACAGCATTCGTCAACCAGTGATGGATCGAACTGTTCGGCCAGAATTCTCACGAGCTTGACCAGCCGTTCGTTTTTCTCCAGCATTGTGCCAAGCCTGGCCTGAAAAATAATGCCCTGCAATTTTTTGATCCGACTTTCAAGCCGGACCTCACTGTCGCTATTAAAAAAGAACAGTGCATCTTCCAGCCTGGCCCGCAAAACCCGCTGATGGCCCTTGCGGGTTATAGCAGCATCGTTGACTCTGACATTATTCACTGCGACAAAACCAGGGAGCAATTCGTCTTTTTCGTTGACGACGGGAAAGTACTTTTGATTGACCCGCATCGAGGTAATAAGGACCTCCGAGGGCAGCTGCAGAAATTTACGATCGAATACGCCGCAAACGCCAAAAGGCATCTCCACGAGATTATTCACCGTATCGACGAGTTCTTCATCAATTGCGACGCTACCTCCTGCGAGATCGGTCGAATCGGCAACTGCTTGTTTAATTTCTGCAAGGACAGCAGTCTTTCTTTCCCCGGGATCGACCATAACGTATCGTTCGGCCAGCTGTTCTACATAGCTTGCCGCATTTTTTATGACAAATTGTTCACCGGCAAGAAACCTGTGACCGCGGGTCTGATTTCCCGATACAATACCTTCATGATTGACAGGAACAGTCTCCTCACCGAAAAGAGCGACAAGCCATTGAATGGGTCGGGCAAAGGTAATCTGATTGGTTCCCCAACGCATCGACTTGGGAAAAGACAGGCCCAAAATGAGAGATTGCAGAAGATCCGGCAAAAGCTGCACGGTATCCTCGCCCTGGACTTCACGCACAAGCATCAGATAGTCGCCCTTGGGGGTTTCGACCACCCGCAAAGCACTGACATCGGCTCCTTTTGACCTGGCAAAACCAATAGCAGCTTTAGTCATCTTCCCCTCAGCGTCAAAGGCAGCCTTTTTCGATGGGCCAAGGAGCTCTTCTCTACTATCATCCTGCCTTTCAATAACATCTTGTACTAAGAGTGCAAGCCTGCGCGGGGTACCCAGCACCCTTACAGCACCGTGGCCGATTTTCAGCTCAGCAGTCTTCCTGCAAAACAGTGTCTCCAGCTGGGTAAGCGCCGGAGCAAGATAACCTGCCGGAATTTCTTCTGTGCCGATTTCAAAGAGTAGATCACGCATGTGGATACAATATAATTAAGGGTTTAATAAGAGGACTGCATGACGGTGCCGGCGCCCGGTAAACAAATAATAAAGCTAAAGTCACTCTCCCCACCAAAAGATTCGCTGGGCTCTTTTGAGTACTCGCTTAACGGGTATAAGTTCCTTCACGTAATATTTTGTTGTGAAAAGCACAAGTGGATTAACATTTGGTCACTAACCCCGCCCAAAAGATTCGCGGGACTCTGTTTAGTACTCGCTTGACGGGTGTAAGTTCCTCCACGAAATAATTATTTTGTAAACAGCACAAAATAATTATTTCTAAGTCACTAACACGATTCAAGGGTGGCAAAAGTCGAATATTCGTCGCCAAAGTTGTGCACGGTAACGGTATACGACTTGATGGCGTCAATCTGTTCAAGGCTCGCCCCCATCCGCCTGGCCAGGGACTCGACAGAGAGAACTTTCCGTTCTATTGACGACAACTCATTTATCTCTTTTTCCACCGTTTCTTCGATAAGGAGTATTATGTCTTCTATCCAGAAGAAATGATGGAAACGGATACTCAAATCGGCTTTGCCCCATCTGCCCATGGACCTGGGCAATCGATGTGAAGTCTTTTCCGCTATCGGCAGACTTATCGGCACTTCGACACTCAGCGTCAGTTCATGTTCTTTTTCAAAAGAACCGTGCATGGAACATTTATAATGGCCAAGATTTCCCGAATCGCCATTTCTGACTTTTTTAAGAAAGTAAGGAAATTCAATTTCCAGATGAGAGGCTTCCGCTTCCAGGCGAACCTTCATTTTCTCTAGAATACAATGAAAGCTTTTAATATCGATTTCGCCGTGAAACTCGTTGAGAATCTCAACAAACCTGCTCATATGCGTGCCTTTGAACTTATGGGGCAGATTGACATACATATTAGCGGTAGCCACAGTCTGCTGTTGTTTTTGGGCTTTGTCGCGTACGGTAATCGGATAGGAAACGGTTTTGACGCCGACTTTCTTTATGTTTATTCTTCGACTGTCGAGCTGACTCTGAATATCTTTCATAACCTAACAATCCAATAAGCTGCAGAAAACAGGATTTATGCCACCAGTGTAGAAATAATTACTATCACCAAGACACCTTTTACTCCGTTGGGCCCTGTTTTGGTACTTTATTCTTCGCCCAACAGTGTCCGAACAGTTTTTTTAAGCTCGTCCAGATTTCCTGATTTGACAATATATTCATCGGATGCCCAGGTCCCAAGATCTCGCTTGAACTCAGGATAGGCACTGCTCAGGATAACAGGAACTGTTGGGCGCAGCATCTTCATCTGCCGCAAGACTTCAACGCCGTTTATACCGGGCATCTGAATATCGAGAATTACCAGATCCGGACTCTCTTCCTTGAATTTCTCCAAACCTGTTGTGCCATCGAGAGCGGAAATAACCTGATATCCCTCATCTTCAAATTCTTCCCGATAGACAAGCTGAATGGACTCTTCGTCGTCAACCAGTAGTAACTTTTTCATTGTTTACACCCTCAAGCCTGTTCTCCAGCGATTCTCTCAGATAACCAGCCGCTTCTTCCGGGGGAAGAGGATTGATATAGAATCCGGTCCCCCATTCAAATCCGGCAATGGAAGTCAACTTGGGCATAATTTCAAAGTGCCAGTGATAATGCCTCAGTCCACCTGAGCGTAGTGGTTCGGTATGCAGAACGAAATTATAAGGAACATTGGCGATACAACCGGACAGCCTTCGTAGTGACTCAGAAAAGAGTTCGGCCAGGAACAAAATATCAGCCTCACTCTGAGCATAATATTCCGAAGAATGATGCTTCGGTAAAATCCACATCTCAAAAGGCGTCCGCGGGGCGAAAGGGGTTATAGTGATAAACCGCTCATTTTGACAGACGACACGCTCTTTCTGCTGTATTTCCTGGCGGATAATATCGCAAAAAATACAACGTTCTTTATACTTATAATGTGACTTGGCGCCCTCAAGTTCGGAAACGATCATTCTCGGTAGAATAGGCAGGGCAATCAGTTGAGAATGAGAATGCTCCAGGGAGGCACCCGCCCCGCGACCATGGTTTTTGAAAACCATAACATACTTAAATCTATCATCTTTTGCGAGATCAATGATCCTTTCCTGGTATGCCTTGAACACCAGAGCCATTTTCTCGGGGGCGAGATCGGCGAAGTTCTCATCATGGTTAGGACTTTCGATGATAACTTCGTGAGCACCAATGCCGTTCATCCGATCATACAGGCCGACACCTTCCTTGGCCAGATCGCCTTCTATAACCAGAGCGGGATATTTATTCGGAACAACTCTTACCTGCCAATCCGGTGCATTAGCATACGAACTTTTATACCTGAAGGCATACACCTCAGGCGGAGTAAAAGCTTCATTGCCTGGACAGAGCGGACAAAAGCCTCCACTTCCCTTGACATCTTCAATGAGGAAGTCGGTTGGTCGTTTCCTTCTTTCCTTGGAAATGATTATCCATCGGCCAAGAACAGGATCTCTGCGAAGTTCAGGCATGCTCCCTTAAAGCCCTTTGGATTTTTCTTTTGTTTCCTGGGCAGTCTTACAGTCAATGCAGAGCATGGTAACCGGTCGCGCTTCTAATCTTTTGATGCCGATGTCTTCTCCGCAATCCTCACATATGCCATAACTACCATCTTCGATTCTGACAATTGCCTCGTCTATTTTAGAGACAAGTTTACGCTCCCGATCACGGATTCTCAGCTCAAAACTTCTTCCCGATTCTATGGTAGCCCGGTCATTGGGATCTGGAACATTCGAGGTCTGATCAGTCATTTCAGACAATGTTTTGCCAGCTTCATTAATAATTTCTTCCTTTTTGGCCAGAAGCTGCTGGCGAAACATTTCGAGTTTCTCTTTGTCCATTCACTTTCTCCTCAATACCCTTCTATAAGTGTAACTATTAAGGTACATAGTTGATATCTTAAAAAACAGCATGGAATCTAACTTTTCCGTAATCTTTACAAATCACTGCTTACGAATATAGGTTCCACTTTTCCCACCAGTTTTTTTCAACAGCCGTATATCTCTGATAATCATCGACTTATCGACGGCTTTACACATATCATAAATGGTTAACGCAGCAACAGAAACGGCAGTCAATGCCTCCATTTCCACCCCGGTTTTACCGCAGATGCCCACTGTTGCAAAAATATCGACTGAGCAATCCTCGTCACGATAAGCAAAGTCGACCACAACTTTGGTGATCAGCAGCGGATGGGCAAGAGGAATGAGTTCATCAACTTTTTTCGCGGCCATAACCCCAGCGACCCTTGCAATACCCAGAACATCTCCTTTAGCCATCGAACCACTTTTAACCAGCTCGTAGGCCTCGACAGACATCTTGATATTGCCAGCTGCATCGGCGACTCGAACGGTTTCCTGTTTTTCGCTCACATCGACCATTCTAGCGTGACCCTGATCATCGAAATGGGTAAAAAAAGCTTTATCTTCTCTTGCCATTGCCAACTACCTAATTATTGGATTTTCCAAGTACTTCGTTAAATAATTTTTTAAAGAAGCCTTCTTCTTCACGATGCTGCCCGTGCTGTTGACAAAGATCGTCAAAATCGCGCAGGACTTTCTTCTGCTCTTCGCAGAGATTGGTCGGGGTCAATACCTGGAGCTCAACCACCATATCTCCCCGTCCATGACCGCGAAGACTTGGTGCCCCCTCCCGGCGCAACGTAAAACGTTCCCCTGACTGACTGCCGGCGGAAACATCCAGCGTCTTTTTGCCATGGATGGTAGGAATCTCCACCGTAGCACCAAGAGCCGCTTTGGCCATTGATATCGGAAACCGACAGTAAATTGTATCGCCGTCCCGTTTAAAAAAATCGTGTTCCTGTACATGGACCACCACATACAGATCCCCGGAAGCACCGCCACGACGACCACCTTCACCTTCACCGCGAAGCCGCATGCGGGCCCCGGTATCGACTCCGGCGGGAATCTTCAGGGAAACTTTTTTGGTTTTCTCTACAAGTCCTGTGCCGTGGCAGTCATTGCAAGGATTAGTAACAATGGCACCTTCGCCATGACATTGCGGACATGTCGAACTCATCTGAAAAAATCCCTGGGACCGGATAACCTGTCCCTGTCCATTACAGGTTGGGCAGGTTTTCTTTTTATGCCCCGGTCTGCTTCCCGTTCCCTCACAGGTCCAGCAGGTGTCCTTGCGGGTCAGCTGCACTTCTTTAGAAACGCCGTGCACAGCCTCCATGAAGGTAATTTCGACATCATAGCGGAGATCATTCCCGGGAATAGGGCCATCGCTTCTTGCCCTGGCCCGGTTCCCGCCGCCAAAACCAAACAGATCACCAAAAATATCGCCGAAGCTCGAGAAGATATCTTCTGCGTTACCAGGACCACTATAACCACTATTCTTCAGCCCGTCATGGCCGTAGGTATCGTATATCTTCCTCTTTTTCTCGTCGCTTAAGACTTCATACGCTTCAGTACAGGATTTAAATTTCTCCTCGGCGTCTTTATTATCAGGATTCCGGTCGGGATGATACTTCATTGCCAGTTTTCGATAAGCCTTTTTTATCTCACCAGCGCTGGAACTCCTGCTCACAGATAAGATTTCGTAATAATCAATACTCATAATCTTTTATCGTGGCTATTCGTTATCAGGAAAGTATTTTTGCGAGTACATCATTCACGGAATCACTATCGCTGCCGGTTTCAGGCAATTGATCCGGTAAATCCTTGATGTTATCAAAGGTGACTGCCCCTGCAGCAATTTCCCGCAACGTCATGACAATTTCCTGATTTTTCCCAGTGACGAGAAAAGGTTCTCCCTGCCGATGCTGCTTAATGCGTTTTACCGCTAAATGAATAAGGTTGAAACGATTGTGGTCGCCAACTTTTTCAAGACAATCTTCGCATGTAATTCTAGCCATATTTTACCAACCTCTTTAGTATCCATTGCATGAGTCGACAAAGTCTATACTTCGCCTGACCGGCAACTGGTTATTTATCAAATGGATTCGTCAACAACAGGGTCTCGGCCCTATCCGGGCCAACCGAAACGATATTTGCAGGGACCCCGGTGAAATCCTCTACCCGTCGAATGTATTCTTTGGCCTTAGTGGGGAGATCATCATACTGCCGTACATTGGTGATATCTTCTTTCCACCCCTCAAGACTTTCATAAGTCGGAGCAACACTGTTCGCCTGCTGAATATTTGCCGGCATAGCCGAAATAGTTTTGCCGTTCAGACCATAGGATGTTGCAAACTTAATATTTTCCTGCCCGCTCAATACATCCAATTTAGTTATGGCAAGTCCCGTTAGTCCATTCAGCCTGGCAGCATCGTTGACAACCACCCCATCCAGCCAGCCGCATCTTCGTCGCCGCCCAGTGGTGGCACCGAACTCAAAGCCCTTTTCCTGGAGCTGGTTTCCCGTTTCATCGAATAGCTCAGTGGGAAAAGGACCGGCACCAACGCGAGTCGTATATGCTTTCATAATGCCGACGACGGCATCTATATGAGCAGGCCCAAATCCGGAGCCATTGCAGGCATTGCCGGCAATGGTGTTTGAGGAGGTCACAAAGGGATAAGTGCCGTGATCGATATCCAGCTGGGTCCCCTGTGCGCCTTCAAAGAGAATATTTTGATTCTTCTTTCTTGCCTTGTCCAGTTCGACGGAAACATTGCCGTAAAACGGGGTCAATTTTTCAGCATAGCCCTGGAATAAACGATAAATTTCGTCATATTCGACAGGTGCGACCTTAAATTTATGGGTGAGCAGAAAATTTTTCTCTTCCACGGCAATTTTCAACTTCTCACGAAACAGGGCATCATCAAGCAGGTCGCCGGCCGTTATGCCCACTCTGCCGACTTTATCCATGTAACAGGGACCTATTCCCCGCCCGGTGGTACCGATCTTGTTGCTCTCGGACAGGGATGCCTCTCTGGCCTGATCAAGGCTCGCATGATATGGCATAATGAGATGGGCTCTTTCGCTTATCATCAATCGATCCGGGCTAACCCGTAATCCCTGATGCTCAAGTTTATCCATTTCACTGATCAGTACACCCGGATCGATTATCACTCCGTTGCCGATCATGCACATTTTATCCTCGTAGAGAATACCGGAAGGTATTATATGGAAAACAAATTTCTTTCCATCGACAACGAGGGTATGTCCGGCATTGTTGCCTCCTTGAAAGCGAACGACAAAGTCAGCGTACCGAGTGAGCAGATCGACAATCTTCCCTTTCCCTTCATCTCCCCATTGGGTACCAACAACTACAACACTTGACATATATCATCTCCTTTCAGAGGTTTGTTCAAAAATTTCGATGTGTCGTCAACCACAAATAAACCACGACACATCCGCACAAGACAAACCCGCAAATATAGTCAAGTAGGGGGCTCTTGTCAATCAATCATATTCCGATAACTTTTGTCGCTCTACGATAAGGTTAATGACAACATAATCAAGATGTTATTTGAATTTATACACGAGTTAACGAGGATTCCACCAATGTTCAGACATTGACAGTGCCCGCCAAATACCTTACATTGGCTCTCTGCCGGATGTACTGAGAATACCGTAAACCGGATCGTTTTCTATTACCCGGCAAATTCTTTTCTTGTTTCTTTTTTAAAAAAAATTTACTGGTTACCAATCCCGGCTTATTTTCCATTTACCGGGGTTATTGATACTACTCTTGCTAGCAGCTCGATTGCCAATATTTTGGTAATTTATTGAGGTTTACATTATGTTTGGCATTGGTTTGCCTGAAATGATTCTTATTCTGGCCCTGGCACTTATTGTAGTCGGTCCGGACAAGCTTCCCGATTTGGCTCGATCTCTTGCGAAAGGCCTCATGGAGCTTAAAAAAACCGCTGAAGGCCTTAAGCAATCGCTCTCAGAAGAAGGCAACCCGCTGGACGATATCAAGCCTGATCTTGAGGCGGCGGCAAAATCCTTCAAACGCGACCTTCTCGACGCACCACGCAAGACAAGGGTTGATGATGCAGTTACCGGTGTCAATCCACCGGCTGATAACGCGGCGAAGGCCTATGACGAGTTGATGCAAAAATCCGAAAACCAGGCCGCTGCTCCATCAGTGCCGCCTACATCCGAGGGCCAACCGAACAGTCTTGATACAGCTCCAGAAACCAATCCCGCATCAACTCCTCCACAAAAGTTAGATGAATAGTAAGCAGTCTCGACCATAATGGCAAAAAACACTCTTCAGAGCACATTACCCGTCATCGAGAGAAGCCTCGAATTCTTCAGGCCACACCATCTTGAGCTGCGCAAACGGCTTATCACCGTATTTCTTACGATTATAGTCTTTACCGGTATTGCCTACATTTTTGCCGAAAAGATTGCCGCATTTTTCATCTCACCCCTCTTTGCGGCAAGTCCACTGGTATACAAACTGGTCTACACAAACCTGCCTGAAGCATTTCTGGCCTATATCAAACTGGCCCTGATGGTCGGCCTTATCGCCAGTATGCCGGTGGTCCTCTATCAGCTGTGGATCTTTGTTGCACCCGGCCTCAGGAAGAATGAAAAAAAACTGGCCGTGGTCATCGTTTTCTGGGCCACCTTGCTGTTTAGCGGCGGAGCCTGCTTCGCTTTTTTCGTAGTCTTACCCAGGATGCTGATATATTTTATGAGTTACGCCGGCCCAGGGCTGGAACCTTTGCCAAAGCTCGGACTCTATCTCACCTTCGTAGCCCGGACGATACTCGCATTTGGTATCGCTTTCGAGATACCTTTTCTGATGGTTATGGCCGGCAAGGCTAATTTTGTGACAGCCGCCTATTTTCGCCGAAAACGCATTTATTTTTATATGGCAATAGTCGTCCTCTCATTTTTGCTGACCGCCGGCGATTTTGTGGCGACAGGCCTGATGGCCATTCCTCTTTTTCTCCTGTACGAGGCGGGAATCTTCCTCAGTGCCCTTTTTAACCGGAAAAAAGCTTCCAGCACACCAGCATAATTTTCAGGAAGGCAGAATATCCGGGTCAATTTCCTGTTTTAACAGACAGCAGGAAATTTGATAGAGCGGCACACCGTTGTCGTCGTATTCAATGGTATCCGGCTGCAGCAGTTTATTCATGACACAGCCCTCGGCGATATTGAGTTGAAAAAAATTACTCTCGCCTAAACCATCGGTTTTAACAAGGCGATTATCTTTAATGGCATAGGCGTTAATCGGATGATCTTCGCAGAGAGGACATTGATAGACCCGCCCATTGGGAAAGACAAAAAAGTTTTCGGCAACGACCCCGGCACACTCAAATTTTTCTCCGGGGGCGAGAAAAACCTTGGGATAGGTGACATGAATCCCTTTTTCCGCTGCCAGACGGGCAACCTCGGGAACGGTATCAAGCCATTGCCGTCTGCTTACCTGGG
>JBBRDD010000122.1:0-14534 GCA_038204235.1 Desulfobulbales bacterium | reverse complement strand
TGACCACCAAAACAGCACCATGCCAGGATTGCGCGCCAGAAAGCAACCTCCATTGGACCGAGCCCCTGTGAAAAGGCCACCGCAGAAAAGATGCCGATAAACCCCCAGCTTATTGCAGCTGCGAGAATAAATACGTATCCGGATAACATAAGGAGAGGTCGCCTTTAATAGATGTTATAAAGCTGATTTTGGACCGAATTGCATCAACGCAGTTCAACCACAGGACGACACTAATACATCAAGCTGTTTTCAGGCAACTCCTTTGTAAAATCATACGCTGTTAATCGTTCATCTTTCCCATTATTATCAAAACCGCTCATGTGGAATGACCTGCAGCGGGTCCTGAAGGCGGTGGATTGCCTGTTCACCATTTCCCTTCTGTTGAGCGATGACACAACCCAGTTTGCGCTCGCACCGTGCCGGCCCCTCGGAACATCAAGCCGTCATTGACCATCAGTGAAAGTAACTGTGATTAAAAATCAACAATTGTCATACATTCTGATAATTTTTCCTGTATCTCTGCCCAGAACACTTTTTACATAACCATTGATTACTTTTTTCATTGGTATAGGGTTGTCTCCCGGGAAATATGCTTCATATTTATCCACTGCATCTTCAACGAGTCCGGATGAAACGACATTAATCCTGAGGTTGTTTTTCAGCTCCAGAGAAGCGGCTTTGACAAAACTGTGAATCCCACCGTTGACCATAGCAGGACTCGTGGTCATGAACACGGGATGGTCTGCAAGTATACCTGTTGTCAGAGTAAAGGACCCCCCTTCGTTTAGATAATCCTTGCCAATTCTTACCAGATTGACCTGTCCCATCAGTTTGCTCTTTAAGCCAATGTAAAAATCATCTTCAGTCATAGAAGCGAATTCCGCCCATTTGGCCTCTCCGGCGATGCACACGACAGCGTCAACCTTACCAACTGTTTCAAACATTGATTTTATTGATGCGCTGTCTGCAATATCTGCGGTGACTTCCCCTGAAGTTCTTCCGCAAATGATTACTTCGTGTTGTTTGGAAAAATGTGCACTGACTTTTCTACCAATTGTCCCATTTCCACCAATGATTAAAATTTTCATTTTTCTCCTTTAATTTTCTGAAAATTGTTTCAGCCTTGACCGTGACTGTATATTTGCTTAAACTATTTGTCCAATGAATAGATCGAATCAGGACAATCGAAAAATGTTATCATTATGGAACTTCAAATAGATTATTTGCGAACCTTTATTGCTCTGGCTGAGACGAAGGGCTTTACCAAGACAGGGGTTCAGATCAACAAGTCACAATCGGCTGTGAGTATGCAGATTAAGCGGCTCGAGGATGAAGTTGGTAAAAAGCTGTTTAAACGAATTGGCAAGACAGTGAAACTGACAGTAGAAGGGCATATTTTGATAAAATATGCCCTCAGAATTGTAAAAGAGCACGATGATGCTGCTCGGGCATTATCCAAACCAGATTTGGAGGGATTTCTCCGGGTTGGATCTCCGGAACATTATACCGTTGGTATTCTGCCTAAGTTGTTGGCTCGATTTGCTTCGATCTATCCAGATGTCCTGGTTGAAATGCGGTGTGAAAATAGCGATGTAATCAAGGACGCTGTTGATAAAGGAGAGCTTGATGTTGGGATCTGTACCCAGATAAGTGAGGGAGGTCAGGTTATCTCTCATGATCCAATTGTATGGGTGGCTGGACCTGGATTTATTTTGCAAAAATATAGTACCGTGCCTGTTGCCGTCTTTGAAGAGGGATGTATCTTTCGAACCTGGGCAACAGAGGCCTTGGAAAAACATGGGATAAATTACAGGATTGTGTATGTCAGCCACAGTATATCGGGTCTCATTGATGCTGTAAGGGCGGGGTTTGCAGTCGCACCAATCATTCGTAGCAACGTTCCCGATGATTTGAAAATTTTAGGACTGGAAGATGGGCTGCCCATATTACCTGTCTCAAATATTGTACTTCATAAAACGAAGAAAAAGACATCTGAAATAATAGAATGTTTTTCTCATCACATTGTCAAATCCTTCGGGGAGAGAGTTTAGGTAGATATCGTTTGCGTGGCGTTACTTGTTTCGGTCCAAAAAAAATTGGCGGAGCGGGATTGAGATGCAAAAAAGCCCGGATCAAGCTTTGCTTGCCGAGCTTTAGAATTGGTTATGGACACATACAGGAAGTCTGTTGAAATCGAGCATCCAATCCCATAAACAGTGTCCTTACTCCGACCTGTTTAGCTTGCACCTGGGCTAAATATCGAACTTGATTCCCTGGGCTAATGGCAGGGTCTTGCCGTAGTTGATGGTGTTGGTTTGACGGCGCATATATGCTTTCCACGCATCGGATCCGGATTCTCGACCGCCGCCGGTTTCTTTCTCGCCGCCAAAAGCACCGCCGATCTCAGCGCCTGAGGTGCCGATGTTGACGTTGGCAAGGCCGCAGTCAGAGCCTGCCGCCGATAAGAATAGTTCGGCTTCACACAGGTTCTCTGTGAAAATGGCCGAGGAGAGGCCTTGGGCAACATCGTTTTGCAGCAGAAGTGCATTTTCGACCTCGCCACGATATTTAATCAGGTAGAGGATCGGGGCAAAGGTCTCTTCCTGGACGATTTTGTAGCTGTTTTTCACTTCGGCTACAGCCGGCACTACATAACAGTTCGACTCAAATCCTTCACCTTTCAAAACAGAGCCCCCGCAAAGAACTTTACCGCCTTCTTCTTGAACTTTTTCGAGGGCATTAAGAAAATCTCCTACCGCATTGCTGTCGATCAGAGGGCCGACGTGGTTGGTTTCATCAAGAGGGTTACCGATCTTCAGGCCACCATAGGCACTGACGATGGCCTCTTTTACATTGTCGTAGATCGATTCGTGGATAATCAATCGACGGGTCGAGGTGCAACGTTGTCCGGCGGTGCCGACAGCGCCAAAGACGATGGCGGGCAGAGCCATTGTCAGGTTGGCATGGGGGGTGAGGATGATAGCGTTGTTGCCGCCCAGTTCAAGGATGGATTTCCCGAATCGTCCAGCGATTACCTCGGCACCGTGCCGACCAACGCTGGTGGAACCGGTGATTGAAATCAATGGCAGCCGCTTGTCATTGAGCATTTTTTCACCAACGGATGAGCCGCGACCGACTATCAAGCTGAATAATCCCTCGGGCAGATTGTTGTCGTTGATAACCCGGGAGAGGATGTTCTGCACAGCAATGGCGCAAAGTGGTACTTTTGACGATGGTTTCCAGAGGTTGGTGTTGCCGCAAACAGCAGCAATCATGGCGTTCCATGACCAGACGGCCACTGGGAAGTTGAAAGCGGAGATGGTGCCGACAACACCCAGAGGGTGGTACTGGTCGTACATGCGATGCTGCTCACGCTCGGACACCATTGTATTACCATAAAGTTGTCGAGACTGCCCTACTGCAAAATCACAGATGTCAATCATTTCCTGTACTTCACCCTTGCCTTCCTGAAGAGATTTGCCCATTTCGTATGATACCAGGGTGCCAAGAGCATCCTTGTATCTACGCAACTGCAAGCCGATTTGACGAACTATTTCGCCTCGCTTCGGCGCCGGTACTAGACGCCACTTTTTAAATGCTTCATGACTTGTGGCGACTATACGTTCATAATCTGCTTCCGAAGCGAGATAGACAGAGGCGATTTTTTTACCGTCAACCGGTGATATTACCTCTATCTCTCCCTGATCGATGGTGGTATTCCACTCAAGGCCAGTTGACGCGCCGAAATTTTTATCTTTAATGTTGAGCTCTTTTAAAAAGTTCATCTTTATCTCCACTAATTTTTGTTTGTTTTGCCATCAAGTCCTCCGGTAGAGAAAACCGCCTCGCCGCGAGCCGCTGGTTCTCTCTTGTGCAGGCAATACTTTAGGTACCGGAAGAGCAAAGGTACAATACACATTTTTTCTATGGGGTATAGGCCTGAACTATAGGTTCCTCTTACATAGCCTAATTTTTGACAATGGAAATATATCTTTCATTGACAATGTTTTGTTTTTACGGGAAATTATGGCGTCGGTGGGAGTGGGTTGGTTCAGGGAAATAGAGGATAGAGGCAAGAGGGATAAGGAAATGGAATTACGAAATCTGCAATATTTTATCTCGGTCTATCAGGAACTCAGCTTCAGTAAGGCGGCACAAAAATGTTTCGTCTCACAACCTTCCATTTCAGCAGCTATCGGCCAGTTGGAGATGGAACTCAGCAAACAGCTGTTTATCCGTCATGCCAAAGGGGCCAGCCCAACGCAGGCAGGAAAAACCTTCTATCCCGCTGCGGTAAAAGTGCTCAATGAAATAAAAATTATGCAGGGATTGTTTCATGAGTGTTGTGCGCTCGTTCCGTTGCGAATCGCGCTGATGCCTTTTTTATCAGGGGAGCGGGTGGGGATGATCATAAATGAGCTGATACTTTCTCTGCCGGAATTGGATTTAACTGTTGTTGACTGGAACGAGGAAGCGGATGCCCGAATCATTTCAAGGTCTATGGCTTTGCAGAACGAAGCCTTTCACAATCTCTGGGTGGATGACTACGTGCTCGCCATGTCGATTAAACATCCACTTGCCAGCCAAAAAGAGATCATGCTGCAAGATTTGAATGGACTGGCTTTTATCAGTAGTAAATTCTGTGATGCGCGCGACAGCTGGAATTACGCATTGCGAAAATATGGAGTCATGTTCGTTTCCAAGGCGACGGTCAACACCCAGGAATATGCTCTTGACCTGGTTGCCGCCGGTCTGGGAGTGTCCTTTGTGCCCAGCCATTCTGCAAGTCAGCGGACAGATATTGTCATTCGAAAAATTGGCAACGTGCAATTAGAACGCGTCATCGGTCTTGCGTATCAAAAAGATCATCCCCTGCCATCTCAGCTACTGACCGCTGTTGAGAAAGTAAAGAAAAGTTTTTATTGATAAGCCATGTAATCAGCTCCTGTCTGTTCTCCTGGATCTCAAAGAAAATCCTTTCATCTTGAACAGCTTAAACTGGTTTCTGTTTTTCTGCTTATGAGGAAATAACGGATATGCAGACACCTTTCATGACCTCAATAACTCGCTGGTTCTGATGCTTGAAGAGGCTGCGTGCAGACTTACATTTTTGTCAAATAGGCTGCTCCGTTGTAGGAAAAAAACCTTTTCTACTTGATTTAGAGGTCACGCATTGCTATATGTAATATCAATAAAATACTAATGGTATAAATAGCTGCGTGTTTCTTTTGTCCAACGGGTTAATGATCAGTAATTAATGAATGTAGAAATATATAATCAAATTCGGAACCGGATTCTCTTTCTTGAATATGAATCCGGTCAGATTCTAAACGAAAAGGTTCTGGCTGAAGAGTTCGGGGTCAGCCGGACCCCGCTGCGTGAAGTGCTATGCCGCCTGGAATGGGAGCAGTTGGTTCGGGTTCTGCCTCGTTCCGGGACCATGGTGACCGAAATCGAGTTTCACAAAATGATGAATATATTTCAGGTACGGCTCGAGATAGAGGCCATGGCCGGCCGGCTTGCTGCAGAGATGATGACGCCAAGTCAGCTGGAAAGCCTGGAGCAGCTCGAAAAGGATTGTGCTGCGTTGATTGGTCAGCGAGACCAGAAAGGGTTGGCCATGATCGATTTTTCGCTTCGTAAAATTCTCTACGATGCCGGGAACAACCAGGTGCTTCGAGATATTTCCAATCATCTACATAGTCTCACCTTTCGAATATGGTTTATGATCATGGGGCACGGAGACTGGGCCGAGGAGGTTTTATCTGTGTCCAATGAAATTCGGGGTATCCATGAAGTTTTGTTGCGCCGAAATCCAATTGAAGTCGGGGAAGCCCGCAAATCTGCACTGTTACGCCACGTAGAACGTATCAAGCGTAAATTTCTCGAAATCCCCTCCTGATGTCTGCCCCGGCCCGGGGCATTTCTTTTCCAGTTCATCTTTGTCCCAATCACCAGGCTGTCCGTTGCAAGAATCCTTGCCCATGTTTCTTGGCATATCTGTCCTGTCCTCTGTTTTTCTTTGAGCAAAAACAGAGGAATTCTTCCTTTGCCTTCATTCTTTAACGCCTTCTTCGCCTAGAGACTCAGGTTGTTCTATACTCTAGGACATGTCTGTTGCGTTGATCTATTAACTATACGTTTATACTTAGTATATTCCATGGACGACAGGTTTTTTGCGGGCTGTGCTGAGATAGACGGGACTCTCGCAGCTCAGTCGTGTCGCATGTGGAAAACCCATGTGGTATATTTAATGTATTCAGGTGGTATTTTTTGTATTGACAGTTAAAAATATCACTGATATTAATAACACATAATTGGAATGAAATTGTAATTGACAGTATCGTCACAACTTCGGAAGGCACGTTCTGAAGTTTCTTACAAAAAAGTGGGAAACATCCTCAATGACCGTTTTTCATGTTCGAAACAAATTACAGTCATGGTATGGAGAATCGATTGGTATTCTCATTCTGGATGCGGCATATCCCTGTGTTCCAGGAAATGTTGGTAATGCCAGCACTTTTGACTTTCCGGTGCGTTATAAAGTCGTCAAAAATGCCTCAATCGACCGTTTACTCAATCAACGGGATCCGTCTTTGCTTGATCCGTTTATCGAAGCGGCCCGCGAACTTCAGGATGAAGGGGTAAAGGCGGTTACCGGGGCATGCGGATTTATGGCATTGTTTCAGAGACAGGTCGCCGATGCGCTGGAAATTCCGGTTTTTCTTTCCAGCCTTCTCCAAATTCCGTTTATTTATCAGATGCTTCCCAGAGGCCGGAAAATCGGTATTATTTCCGCGGATTCAAGTGCGTTGACGCTGGAGCATTTTTCCAGCGTGGGCATAACTCCCGATATTCCGCTGATACTTGCCGGAATGGAAAACCAGGTGGAATTCCGGGAGGCAGTTCTCTTGGAAAAGGGGACGCTGGATTCGGAACAAATTCAGGGTGAAGTTGTTGAAGTCGCGAAACAAATGGTTCATAAAGATCCGGATATTGCCGCGATAGTGCTCGAATGCAGTGATCTGCCGCCCTATGCTGCTGCAGTTCAGGCTGCGGTGCAAATGCCAGTGTTTGATTTTATTACCATGATTCAATACGTTAACTCAGCCCTGGTACGAAGGCCGTTTCAGGGATTCATGTAATATTTTGAGTAATTAAACCGGAGAAGAACCGATGCTGATTGAAGTATTGATAGTCGGGGTAATGGTCGGTGCTATTTATTCCTTGGTCACCATTGGCTACAGCATGGTTTACGGCATTCTGAAGCTGATGAATTTTGCTCACGGGGATGTTTACATCTTTGGAACCTTGCTGTGCTACACGCTACTCGCTAAATTCCATGTCAATCCAATTGTCGCTGTTATTGCAGCCGCACTTATTGGAGGGCTGCTCGCATCGCTGGTGGAAATCGTTGCATACCGGCGCTTGAGAGCTGCGCAACACCGCATGATTTCCATGATTACGGCACTGGGCGCTGCCTATGTTATCCAGAATTCCTCAGAGTTAGCATGGGGCAATCAAGTGTTGTCCTTTCCATCGCTTTTTCCCAGCCAGAGTATAAGTGTTTTCGGTGCCCAGATTTCGGTCACCCATATTTTTACGCTCTTTGTCGCCGTGGCCGTGATTGTCGGTTTCAATCTGTTTTTGAAACATCACAAGGCCGGGAAAGCAATTTTATGCGTTTCAGAAGACATTCCCACCTCCAGCCTGATGGGCATTCCGATCAACCGGACCATATCGGTCGTCTATTTTTTTGGCGGTGTTTTCGGTGTCCTGGGAGGGGTGTTGTATTCAGCCTCTTACAATGCCATCTCAATTAGCATGGGGTTTCGAGGAACCATTATCGCCTTTACCGCAGCGGTCATTGGCGGCATCGGCAGCCTGAGTGGCGCCCTGGTTGGTGGCATGATCCTGGGGCTTTCGGAAAACCTGATCAGTGTCTATGTGTCCAGTTCATATAAAGATCCAATCACTTTTTTGATTCTAATCTGTATCCTGCTCATTCGGCCGACCGGCATTTTGGGCAATGCGGATTCTGGAAAAGTCTAATAGGGAGGAGAAAGGTTGCCTAAGATAAACATAACACGAGACAGAAATCTCAATATTCTGTTGCATATTGTCGGGGTTATCGGGCTTGCCGTGGTGCCCGTTATAATTGACAATCCTTATTATATGGGCATTGTCAACCTGATCCTCATCTACACGGTCCTGTGCATGGGCTTGAACCTGATTCTGGGGTACACCGGGCTCCTTTCCCTCGGTCATGCCGCATTCTACGGTCTTGGCGGGTATGTAACGGCCATTCTCATGACACGGTATGGCTTTTCATTTCTGCCCTGCCTGCTCATTTCAGGTCTGGTGGCCCTTTTGTTTGGGATGCTCCTGGGCTTCCCTACCCGAAAGGTACGGGGAGATTATTTTTGCCTGTTAACCATCGCCTTTGGAGAGATCTTCCGTTTGATCGCTCAGGCATGGATCCCGTTTACGGGTGGAGCCATGGGCATTGTCGGCATCCCCATCCCGAAAATAATGGCCTGGACGATTCGCAGCGAAACGGACTTTTATTACCTGGGACTTTTTCTGGTCATATTTTCTTATCTGAGCATGGCGCTGTTGACTGCATCACGATTCGGCCGGGCGTTTGTCGCCATACGGGAAGACGAATTGGCCGCTTCGGTAATGGGCATCAAAACCTCGGCATATAAGATCCTTGCCTTCAGCATTGGATCTTTTTATGCCGGTCTGGCAGGCAGCTACTATGCGGTTTATCAGACGACGATTACACCCTCCAGTTTTACGCTGGGTGAATCCTGTCTAATGATCATCATGGTCATTGTTGGCGGAATGGGCAGTCTTCTTGCGCCAATTTCCGGCGTCATCATCATGACTTTGGCGACGGAGGCTTTTCGTTCCTTGGCCGAATATCGTATGTTGATCATAGGTGTGATCATGGTGACAGTCTTGCTTTTCAGGCCTCAGGGCTTATTTGGAACAGCCGCGTTCAGGGACTAACCCCGATAAATGGGATAAGTGCCTTAGAAATTCGTTTCAAAAAACAAGAACCGAATTTCTAAAGTACTAAAATTTTCAGAAAGGATTACGTTCATGGTTTTGCTGGAAACCCGTCAGTTGATGAAACACTTTGGCGGCATCATGGCTGTCAATGAGATCAGTCTGAATATCAACAAAGGGGAAATACTGGGAATGATTGGCCCGAACGGTTCGGGCAAATCGACCTTTGTCAATCTCCTGACAGGTCTTTATACGCCGGACAAAGGTCAGACTCTGTTTAAGGGCCAGGATATCACGAGTCTTCCGGTGCATCGGATAACAGAAGTCGGCATTGCCAGGACATTTCAAAACCTTCGTGTATTTCAAAATATCTCGGTGATGACTAATATTCTCATCGGCCGGCACACACAGATTCAGAACTCTCTTTTTGATGTGTATCTGCGGCCGTTTTCAGCCTGGAAACGGGAAAAGGCAGCGAGGGAAAAAGCATTGGAATTTCTGGAGTTGGCGCATCTGACGGATCGCAGAGATGAGCTGGCTAAAAATCTCCCCTACGGTGAGCAGCGTCTTCTGGAGATTTGCCGTGCCCTGGCTTCTGAGCCGGACTTGCTGATGCTGGATGAGCCATGTGCTGGCATGAATCCTGTAGAAATGGACACTTTGGCCGAGTTTGTTCAGCGGATCAAGGCCTCGGGGACAACGGTTTTTATCATCGAGCACAACATGCGGTTCATTATGGCGGTAGCTGAACGGATTGTGGTGCTGAACACGGGAAGAAAATTCAAGGAGGGCACCCCATTGGAAATTCAAGCCGACAGAGGCGTCCAGAGTATCTATCTGGGTGAAGAGGAAGGCGCTGATGCTTAAAGTCGAAGGTATTCATACCCAGTATGGCAAGATCAGGGTGCTGAGTGATGTCTCATTTGAAATCAACCCTGGTGAGATTGTGGCCCTGATTGGGACCAATGGAGCCGGAAAAAGTACATTTCTGAAAACCCTTTCCGGCCTGGTTCGCCCCACTCAGGGACGCATCACCTTTATGAACAAGAATATTCAAGGGCTTGCGCCGGAGAAAATCGTTTGTGCCGGCATCGCCCATGTTCCTGAAGGACGTAATGTTTTTGCCCGGCAAACGGTTATGACCAATCTGCAAATCGGCGCCTTTATCAGAAAGGATGTAGTTGAAATCCAAAAAGACATCAATCGTTTTTTTGAAATCTTTCCGATTCTGGGAGAACGCCGCAATCAGTTGGCCGGAACCCTTTCCGGTGGCGAACAACAAATGTTGGCCATTGCCAGGGGGCTGATGGCGCGGCCCAAACTGCTCCTGCTGGATGAGCCCTCCATGGGGCTGGCGCCTCTACTGGTCAATGAAATTTTCCGGATCATCGGCCAGCTTCACGAGGAAGGAATTGCGATTGTGGTGGTGGAACAAAATGTCAAAAAAGCCCTCAGAATCACCCAAAGGGCCTATGTTATGGAGTTGGGTAAAATTCTCTATCATGGCGATTCGAAGGATTTGATGGCGGATGACAGAGTCCGAAAATGTTATCTGGGAGAAGCCTAAAGGCGCTTGGAGTCGGTTTACTGAAAAGAGAAGTAAGTGCTTTTGCAGCACCGTAGTGTGGCTTAAATGCAGGACTGGCATCCATTTTTTACATTAAAAGGAGAAGTGAAATGTTCAGAAAAGGTTCTACTGTTATTTTAGCGCTGGTTTTACTGTCAGCAGGAACTGTGGTATGGGCAAAGAACGGGGTTGATGCGAAAAATAAAATCATTAACATTGCCGGCTATGATGCCTGCACCGGAAAGTACGGCGACTATGGGAGCGGTGACAAAAAGGGTCAGGAACTGGCTGTTGACGAGATTAACGAAATGGGCGGCATTCAAGCCGGGCCCTTGAAGAGCTACAAACTGAAACTCACTTTTTTCGATGACCGGGGCGACCCCAAGGAGTCTGCCAATGTCGCCAAGAAAATATCCGCCAGCGACTTTCTGGTTGCACTGGGGCCCACGATGAGCTCCTGTGCACTGGCCGCCACACCCGTCTATAACCGTAACGGCGTTCCCAATATCGTTACCTATGCCAATGCCAACACTCTTACCGAACAGGGGTTTGATAACGTTGCCCGTTTGACATACACCACCAAAAGCATCGCACAAGAAATAGCAAGGACAGTTAAGGACAGATTCAAAAAGGACAGTGTAGCCATCATCAGCGAAAATGCGGACTACGGACAACAGCTTCTCAAAGGCTTCAAGGAAAAAGCAGCTGAGATCGGTATTAAAGTTGTGAATGAAAGCGTCGTCACCCCTGGGCAGGACATTGATTTCAAATCCGTTCTGTTGAAAGCCAAGTCAGAAAATCCCGGCATGCTGCTGATTTTTGTCACCTATAATGAAGGTGGTATGCTGGTGAAGCAGGTACGTCAAATGGGTTGGGACATTCCCATTTACGGTCCGGATTCGTTGATTGAACCCAAGTTCTTTGAACTGGCCGGTGATGATATGGGGGAAGTGTATATCTTGCTGTCGCCGACAGTGGATGTGTCAAGACCTGCAGCAAAAATTCTGGTGGATCGCTGGACTCCTAAATATGGCGGATTCCCCCCCCTGGCAGCCATTTACGGTTATGATGCGGTAAAGGTTGCGGCAAAAGTCATTGAAATTGGGGGAGTCGACCGCAAATCCTTTATCCAGGACCTGAAAAAAGTGAAAGTTGAAGGTGTTGGAAACCCGATGTACCAGTTTGATGCCACTGGCGAGGGCAGCAGCCCGGTTTTTGTGACATCTCCGGCAATCGAGGTCAAGCAGAGTAAATAAATATCGCCGGTAAAAGCTAAAGATTCAGTATGTCGCATTCTGTTAAGAAAAATCATAGCCTGGACTCGTCAATAAAAAAGCGGATTTGGGCTATGATTTGTTAAATAAGATTGATACGGGTACTGCCATGTCCGAATCAAAACGGTCAAATAGTGACCAATGCATCCGTGACGGTCTATGCTCAAATGGAGATGGAATGAATTGTAAGACTTATGACATTGTTATTGTCGGCGGCGGTATAATGGGTAGCTCCACAGCCTACTACCTGATGAAAACCGCACCGGGACTGCGAGTGGCTGTCATTGAAATGGATCGGACCTACAGTCGTGCATCCACAACCCTGTCCATGGCCAACGCCCGAATCCAGTTCAGCTTCCGGCCTAATGTGCAGATATCCCAATATGCGTTTGAAGTTCTAGAAAATTTCGAGCAGGAAATGGCGATTGACGGGATTGAGCCTTCGATCAGATTTCGCCGGGAGGGTAACCTCTTTATGGTGAATGAAGCAAACCGGATTCCAGCGGACAACGCATTGAAAATGCAGCAGGATTTGGGTTGTGATATTGAATGGTGGACGCCGGAACAGGTTCGTGACAGGTTTCCGCTCTACAATCCCGAAGGATACGTAGGAGCCTCGTTCGGTCCCAAAGACGGTCATCTCGATGCGTATGGTGTGCTGATGGGTTACCGGGCAAAAGCCATTTCCATGGGGGCGGAATTTATCCATGCCGAGGTATCTGAAATAACGAAAACCGGAAACCGGGTTGCGGGCGTTCGTCTGAAGAGCGGAGAAGATATCAGTGCCGGTACCGTGATAAATTGCGCAGGTGCCTGGTGTGCAGCGATTGCCCTGACCGTCGGCGTGCATCTGCCGGTTCAACCTGTCAAGCGCCAGATATTTGCGCTGGACACCAAGGTCAAGCCGAATGGACCCCTGCCGCTGACATATTTACCTTCCGGTATGTATTTTAGAACCGAAACCGGTGGGTTGATTCTTTTGGGCAAATCCATGCCGGAAGATCCGGTGGGAATTTCCTTTTCATGGGATGAAAAACGGTTTTACGATTCGTTATGGGCAGAGCTTGCCGAGTTTGTTCCCGAATTTGAAGAATTGAAATTGGTTCGCGGGTGGGCCGGCCTTTACGCTATGAACACTCTGGATGAAAATGCTATTCTTGGGGAATGGCCTGAACTCGAAGGGTTGTTTCTGGCCAATGGTTTCTCTGGACATGGACTGCAACAGGCTCCGGCCGTGGGGCGGTATATCGCCGAATTGATTACCCGGCAGGCTCACGCCCTGGATCTCTCTGTGTTCAGCCCGGAACGGATACTGAAGAACCAGCCTTTGCAGGAGACTGGAATTTACTAATTACATTTGCTTTGTAATCGATTGTCGATTCATTTTCGCCTTTGCAGGTATGGCGATTTTTTCGATTCGTCCGACACGTGACTGATTCAGATAAAAAATAATTAATGGAATATCATGGGACTGACTTTAATGGAAGGAAATGAGGCCATCGGCTGGGGAGCGATGGCTGCTGGCTGTAATTTTTTTGCCGGTTATCCGATCACCCCGGCAACAACAATTTACAATACCATGCTCGAACTCCTCCCCCCCAAAGGTGGTGTTTGCCTCCAGGGGGAGGATGAAATTGCATCCATAGGATTTTGCCTGGGCGCTTCAATGTCGGGCATGAAGGCTATGACAGCTACTTCCGGTCCGGGGATCAGTCTTTACAGCGAGCAGATTTCCTTTGCCATCGGCAGCGAGATCCCCATTGTCATTGTGGATGTTCAACGGTTGGGGCCGTCCACCGGATCCGCCACCAAAGGTGCCGACGGAGACATCCAGTTTCTACAGTGGGGTAACAGCGGGGGATTGCCAGTGATCGTCCTTGCACCGGTGGATGTAAAAGACTGTTATGTGCTCACCATGCAGGCATTTAACCTGGCCGAACAATATCGGTGTCCGGTTTTTGTGGCTGCCAACAAGGAAGTCTCCATGACCCGCGAAACGATTGATCTGGATAAACTGGATCTGCCGCAGATTATCGATCGCAGAACTGCTGATGTGGATCGGCCCTTTATGCCGTTTAGCGTGCAGGACGAGCAACTGGTGCCGGATTTTCTGCCTATTGGCGGCGAACGTCTGGTCAGGCAAACCTCATCGACTCACGGAACAGATGGCTATATAACCACCGATCCGGAGCAGATAGCCCAAATGCAGCAGCGATTGGATGATAAGCTCCAAAAAAACATCTCTGCTTTTACCTACTACGATGAATACCTGGTCCCTGGAGCCGATACATTGGTGATTGCCTACGGGGTAACGGCCCGGGCGGCCATGACGGCGGTGAAAAAAGTCCAGCAAAGTAACACAAAGGCGTCTCTGCTGATCCTGAAAACCCTTTGGCCGGTTCCTGAACAGCTGATTTTGGCAAAGGCTGCGTCTTATAAGCGGGTGGTTATGGCCGAGATGAATCTGGGCCAGTATGTCCGGGAGCTTCAGCGGCTGTTGACCGATAAAAAAATTGACTTTCTGGGGCAGATGGATGGAGAGCTGATCAAGCCAGTACAGATTCAGGAGGTGATTCAAAATGGATAGTCTATTAAACAGCAAGCGTCCCCCCGTGTTCTGCCCCGGGTGTTCCCATGAAAAGGTTCTGCATGCCCTGGATCAGGCATTGCTGCGTATG
>JBBRDD010000121.1:0-14809 GCA_038204235.1 Desulfobulbales bacterium | reverse complement strand
TGGATTTTCGATAATGGGAATGTCATGCTCCCGGGCTATCTCCCTGATTTTCATCGCCACGTGATCGGCACCTTTAGCGATTATGCGAGGAGCCGTCATCTCTTTGGAATCATAACGGATAGCAATGGAAATATGGGTAGGGTTAGTGACGATGACGTCCGCTTTCGGCACATCTGCCATCATTCTTTTTCTGGCCATCTCCTGCTGGATTGACCGGATCTGCGCTTTAATGTGCGGATCACCTTCGCTTTGCTTGAATTCTTCTTTTAATTCCTGCTTGGTCATCTTCATTTTTTGCTCCATCTCCCATTTGACATAGAGAAAATCGAGAAAGGCCATGAGGATGAGTAATGCGCACACCTTGGCGAGAATAAGGGTTGATATTCTGCCCAGGTAGCTGATGGTGTTGCCGACATCGGTATCGACGAGGATGAGGGCTTCGGCAAAATTATCCAGAACAGTTGAGTAGGCGATCCAGCCGATCAAGGCGACCTTTAACAGAGATTTGATGACTTCTAAAAAAGACTTTTTCGAGACAAATCGCGACATTCCGGAGATGGGATTCATTTTGGAAAAATCGGGAATCAGCGGTTTTGAAGTCAGTACCCAGCCGAATTGGAAAAAACTGGAAAAAAAACCGATAATTAATACAAGAAAAAACAGAGGGGCAATGAGCAGGCCGAGTTTCTGCAGGAGAAAGGCCGCAAGATTCATTATTGACGACGGTGTCACTACAAATTCGCCACTTGACTGAAAGAGGGTAAAGACTATTTCGGTCAGACCCTTCCAGAACGTGGGCAGGTAAAAGACCCAGAAAAGAAGCGTGAAAGTAAAGAGGGCGGCGGTCTGCACTTCTTTACTCTGGGCGATCTGGCCCTTTTGGCGAAAATCGTCCCGTCGTTTACTTGACGGGTCTTCTGTTTTTTCGCCCCCGGAGGAGCTTTCTTCTGCCATGGACTATTGCCTGAACAAGATTTACCGAGAACTGCTGCAACTGTTGCCGATTCTCTGTTGTTATTGCAAATAGCACGCCGGGGAATTTTTTTTAGAAAGACTCTTATTGATTGAGGAAATTGAGCAGGATTATAAATCGGTCTCCCAGCGTGTCAAATTCTCGTCTAATTAACACCGAGAGCAGATTGAGTGTCAAAGCAATGACAATAAAACCGGCGCCGATATTGATGGGGAAGGAGATAAGGAAAACATTGAGCTGGGGAAATACCCGGGCGAGAATACCCAGGATCAGGCCGGAGAGGAGCAGGACCGCCAGGACAGGTGCGCAGAACTGTACCCCGAGTGTAAACATATTTGATGAAAGCTCCATGAGATAGGGAACTGCCTCACCGGAGAGATTGAGATGTCCTGGCGGAAGGAGTTCGTAGGATCGCACGGCAGTTCGCAGAAACAGATAATGGCCATTAACAGTCAGAAAAATGAGAATAGCGAAAACATTCTGAAATTGAGAAATGAGTGCAACCTGTCTTTGGCTCTGGGGGTCAAAAACGTTTGCTGCGGCAAAGCCCATCTGAAAGCCGATAACGGTTGCGCCAAATTCAACCGCGGTAAAAATAAGCCTGGCAACCAGGCCCAGCAGGAGGCCCAGAAGTAATTCGGAGATCATAAGCAGCATAAAAGGGACGGGAGCGAAGCTGACTTTTGGTACCGCATCGGCCATCAGAGGGAACAGGGCAAGCGAGATGGTCACAACCATCGCTGTCTTTATCCTTCCGGGAGTCTGGGCCGATGAAATCACCGGAATGGCACCGATGAAACCGGCAACTCTGCTGAGAACAACGAGAAAGGTTTGAAATTGTTCAATCGGGATGAGTTGGAAGTCCACTATTGCGCCGTCAGAAGGTGCTCATGAGTTCAAAAAGGCCTATTGTAAAGACAGAGACTATTTTGATGACCCAGGATCCGAAAATCAGCAAAGTCAGAAACACGGCAACTATTTTGGGCACAAAGGTAAGCGTCTGCTCGTTAATCTGGGTTGCCGCCTGGAAAATAGACACCATCAGACCGACGACCAGGGCAACTATCAGCATTGGTGCTGAACACATCAGGATTGTCTGAATAGCCTTGCGACAGATATCAACAACCATTTCTGGATTCATCTTGTTACCTCAGCTGGCATGGAGTTTTAGTACCTTACAGATTGATTTCATGTTTTTTTTTGCAGGAGAACAATTTGTCTCAAGGTACGTGCACCCTTCAAGGGGGTATTGAACTGAGTCCAGGCTTTCTAACGGTTTACCGGGGTTTGTACTCATACCCCAAAACTCTTGATAAGCGAGCCGATAACCAGGTTCCAGCCATCGACGAGAACAAAGAGCAGCAGCTTGAACGGCATAGAGATTATCACCGGGGGGAGCATCATCATGCCCATGGACATAAGGATCGATGCAACGATCATATCGATAACCAGAAAAGGGATATAGATCAGAAAACCCATCTGGAAGGCCCTTTTGAGCTCAGAAAGCATAAAGGCCGGGATAAGGGTCATGGTCGGCACGTCTTTCTGGTCTGTCGGTTCCGATTTCATGGTGATTTCCGTAAGCAGGGTCAGCTCTTCTTCACGGACCTGGCTGAACATGAAATCCCGCATTGGCGCGATGGCCTTTTCCAGCGCTACCGTCTGGTCGATCTGCTCATTCATGTAAGGCTGCAGGGCTTCTTCGTTGATTTTGTTCAGGGTCGGCGACATGACGAAGAACGAAAGAAACAGGGAGAGGCCGAGAATGATCTGCGTTGGCGGCATGTTTTGTGTGCCCATGGCCTGCCGGACAAAACCAAGCACTATAACAATCCTGGTAAAACAGGTGGTCATCAACAGAATCGCCGGGGCCACGGAGACAATGGTCAAAACGAACAACACCTGCAGCGCGTTTGATACCTGTTGTGGAGTATTGGCGTCTTCTACGCCGAAGGTTATGGTCGGCAGCCCCAGGGCATGGGCGTCGCTGACCGTTAAGATCGCCCAACAGACAACAGAAAAAAGAACCAAAAGCGATAATAGAAAAGGTGACGGGTACCGTTGTTTGCAGGTCATGGCTGTCCTGGTACTTCTGTTGCCTGCAGGGTTGCAGCAAATGATGTTTTGGCCTGGGGACTGAGAGTGGCAATGTGGCTGATTGACTCACCGCTTATGCCGAGTAAAAATTCCTGTCCTTTGACATCAACCAGACAGAGTGCTTTCTTACCCATCAAGGCTTTGACCTCCAGGATCTTGATATTCCCGCCGGCAGAGGGAGAAAGCAGAGAAAATCGCTTTCTTAAAAATCCATACAGGACTAAAATGATGCCAAGGACTACGAGCAGTCCCCAGATCATTCGAAAATAATTAGCTGTATCGCTGCCGAGGGTGGTGCCGGCAAAAACGGCTGACGGAACAGCCAGTTGGGCAACAAAAAGAAGCGAGGCATGAAACAGCCTGTGTGTCTGAACCGGAAGCATTGGCATCACCTTTAGCCGAGATTTTCGATCCTGTCGGCAGTGCTCACGACATCTGTCAAACGAATACCGAATTTATCTCCCACCATGACGGCTTCGCCCTTGGCGATCAGCTTGGAATTGACATAGAGATCAAGGGGTTCTCCGGCCAGTTTATCCAGTTCTATGACATACCCTTCACCCATTTTCAGCAGGTCGCGCAGGAGAATTTTGCTTCTTCCCACCTCAACCGATACCTGCAGGGGGATGTCATAGAGAAAGTTGAGACCTCGGCCACTCTTTTGCTCTGAGGAATGGCCGCCGGGGTTACGGCCCGTTTTAGGATTTTCCTGCAAAAGTTCTTTTATTTCGTCCGGATCGGGACGACTGTTCTTGGTACTAGTGGTTTCCATGTACGTTCCTTCAGTAAAATCGTAAAAAATCCAGTTGAAGATGGCGAAGATGCCATCACCTTAGTTAGTGTCTGTCCATAAATGGCAATTTTGTCCTAACTATTCGTTGCTCTCAGAATTTAATCCTCGGAATATCAAATATATGCCTGTGGTTAAATTCATCGAGCGCCTCTATTTAGAACAAAATATCTCAATTATGGACAAACACTAGTTAACACCTGTGAGACTGATTGCTTTCTTGCCATTGTGTGTTCCGGGGATGGCAAAAAACTTTACCTTGTCATCAACCAGAACTTTAAGAGGTGCACCCGGATCATAATTTAAATCGAGGATGTCGCCGACTTCCATGTCTAAAACCTGCTTGACTGACAGGGTTATTGTGCCGGACTGGGCGGTAACGTTAGATGGAATATCCTGAATTTCTTCTTCCAGTACATCCTGCCATGTGCCGCGGGTAACTGTTGAAATACTCAGTAACTGCCGCAACTGATCACGAAGGGGTTCAAGGGTTGCGTATGGAAATACCAGGTGGATTTCACCGGAAAGTTCCCCCATCTTGACAAGCAGCGTTCCGACAATAACCTCGGCGTCCGGTTCGACGATCGAAACCAGGCGGGCATTATTTTCCAGCTTGACCATGGTTGTGTGCAGCTCAAGCAATTGCGAAAAGGCCTTATCCAGATCTTTGCAGACATCGGCAAGGATAGTTTTAAGAATACTGAGTTCAATCGTGGTGAGATTGCGTGCCAGGGGGGGCGATTCCATATCACTTGTGGCACCCAGCATGATCTCAATCATGGAAAAGGAAAGCTTAGGATCGATGACAATAAGCGCCCCGTACTTTAACGGGGGCATATCAAGAATCCCGATCCCGCCGGTCTGGTGTTTGTCGGCCATAAATTTCTGAAATTCATAGGTGTCCAAAGCTGTCCTCGTTATAGAGAACGTACGCTGCAGCTGGTTGGTCAGGGATGTGGCGTATGAACGGCAAAACAGATCGATAATAAGATCAAAGTTAGGGATTCTGAACTGTTCTCTGTCCGGTCGGGTCAGTTGAAACAGGTTGATTGGACTGCATGCCAGGAATGCATCCTGATCGTTGTCATCCAGATCGAGAGAGACTTTGCCTTCTCTGATTGCATTGAGAAGTTCGGTAATCTCAGATTTCTTTAGAATTGAATCCATTATCTTTTCACTGCTATTGAACCACGAAGTTCGTAAAATAAATGGAGACCACTTTGCCTGTCTGCAGAAAAGAATTGACTGTGCTTAACAGTTCGGCTTTCAACTGTTTTTTACCCTGGAGGTCCTGCAGTTCTTCGTATGTCTTGTTGCCGATCAACAGCAGGATCGCATCACGCATCTGCGGCATTCTCTGCTCAACTTCCGTTTTCACCTGTTCATTAGTCAGTTCGACCGTGAGCGAAGTTTTGACATAATGGGCAGCATCGCCACTGATTATGTTGACGATAAATTCTTCAATATTAACCATGGGGCCGATAGCCGCCGGTTGGCCGATCGCTGGTACCTGCACCTGTTGCGCCGGGTCTTTTGCATCTTTGTCGACAGGCTTGTCACGCAGCAGAAACCACCACGCCCCAACGCCTCCACTTATAAGAAGAACTACAACCACTGCTCCAATTATGATAAAAAGTTTTTTCTTGCCGCCGCTCTTTTCAACTGGTGCTTCTTTTTTCTCAGCCATGTTATTTCCTTGATACGTATCCCGGTAAACGGAAAATAGAGTGGGATGTTCTCTACATTCCCCCTTGCGAGGGGTATAAGTTCCTTCACGAAAGTTGTAATCCCGCCCAAAAGCTTTGCGGGATAAGTTCCTTCACGAAATAATTATCTTGGAAAAGCCCAAGATAATTATTTCTAAGTCACTAAAGAGGCATACTACTGTCAGTTTCTGAATTTTTATCCTTGAGACGGTTATCTTTGAGCCGGAGGACAAAATCCACCCGTCTGTTTTGTGCCCTGGAAGCTTCATCGACATTGGCGACTACAGGTCGGTCTTTGCCGTAGCCGACCGCTGCCATTCTGTCGAGCGAAAGCAGGTCGCTCTGGGAAAAATAACGCAGAACAGACACAGACCGTTCGACAGAAAGATCCCAGTTGGCCGTTCTTGAGCCGATCATTGGGGTATCGTCGGTATGTCCTTCAATGCGCAGATTCAAGGGCAATGGTTTGATTATTTCGGCAATATTCCGTAAGATCGGCAAGGCTTTTTTAGCGATCTCTGATTGTCCAGGGGCAAAAAGAACCGAGTCACTGATGCGAAGGATAATCGAGTCATCATCTTTTTTTATGAAACCTATGTCGTCGTTTAACCGCAGAGAATCGATCTTCGATTTTACCTTTTCATAAATTTTTTCTGGGGATTGTATTTGAATTGGCGAGTATTGCGACTTTGGCTGATGAGGGAAAATTGGCACGGCGAAGTCCGTGCTGTTGGATTCCTGCTGCATGCCAAAAGCCTCTTTCAGGGAACCGGATGCAGCAACGAAACGTACCGGATCCATATTGGCCATTGAAAGAAGCAGAACAAAAAAGGTCAACAGCAAGGTAACCAGATCGGAATAGGTAACCATCCAGGCCGGAGCGCCGGGAGCGATATCCTCTTTTTTTTCTTTTTTGGGTGGAGCCTGGGTTTGTTCTTCCGCCATAATTCTACTCAGTCATTCTGTTATTTATTGAAGGTCGATTCGCGAAGTTTTGGTGCAATAAAAGCATGCAGTTTCTGTTCCATGATTCTCGGATTTTCTCCGGAAAGAATTGATTGCATCCCTTCAATGATAAGAGTTTTCGTCAGTACTTCTGACGCGGACCTGTTTTTCAGCTTGCCGGCCATCGGTGCACAGATAATGTTGGCGATGACCGCGCCGTAAAAAGTAGTCAGCAGGGCAACCGCCATAGCGGGACCTATGGAGGCAGGATCGTCCATGGTCTGGAGCATCTGGACCAGGCCGATCAAGGTGCCGACCATGCCCATCGCCGGCGCATATGCCGCGATCGAAATAAAGATGTCTGCGCCTTTCCCATGCCGGAGCTGGATATATTCAATCTCGGTGTTCAGCATGCTACGCAGGGTTTCCGGTTCCTGACCGTCGACCGCCATCTGCATGGCTTTTCTAAGAAATTCGTCTTCGACTGATTCCATTGCTCCCTGCAGGGCAAGAATGCCTTCTTTTCTGGCTTTGTTGGCAAATTCCATCAGTTGAATAATAAGATTATTTATGGACATCTCCTGGTACATAAAGGTCTTTTTTGCCACGTTCAGAGCATCAAAGACATCGCCAAAAGGGTAATGCACCAGGGTGTTGCCGAGTGTTCCGCCAAATACGATGAGAATAGATGGTATATTAATAAAAATCGACAGGGGGCCACCCTGAAGTATAGCCATCAGCATCAGACCAAAAGCAGCACTGATACCTATTAAGGTTGAAAGATCCAAAAAACTCCTCCATGACTGGGTGTTAGTGACTTAGAAATAAATTTCTTGTGTTTTTTACAAGAAATTTTTTCGTTAAGGAACTTATCCCGCAACGCTTTTGGGCGGGGTTAGTAACTTACGGGGTATTTTCTTCTTTTTCGGAAGAAATAATCTGTCTCACAGTGTACTTATCCTAGCTGTCTTCCTATCTGCCTGGATTCACTCGGTAGAATGAATCTTTAACCAAAAGTTGCCAACATAGTGTAGGCTCCGGGTTTTTGCAACAGAAGTAAGCAAATAACATTCCACATATAATGTTATTTCGATTGGTGACGGGAAGCATGGCCTGACACAGTGCCGTGCAGGATGCAGGAAACAACAAACCAGAACGAGCAAAGAGAGCTGGTTCTGGTTTATGGCAAGCAAGTGTCAATAACTTGACTATTATCTCTTGAGGTTGATCAGGTCTCCCAGCAATTCGTCAACCGTGGTTATTATTTTTGAGTTGGCCTGGAAGCCACGCTGGACGGTGATCATCTTGACAAACTCGGCACCCATGTCGACATTTGACTGTTCGAGCGAGTTGGTGAAAACTTTACCCAGTTCGGGGCCCGGCAAACCGGTACGGGCGGGGCCCGAACTGGTTGTCGCTTTATACAGGTTGCTTCCGGCAAGTGACAATCCGCTGGTATTGACAAATTTGCCTAATATCAGCTGGGCGATTTTCGTCTGCTCGCCATTTGAATAGGAGGCGATGACTCTGCCTTCGGAATCAATAGCCACTCCGGTGAGATTTCCGGCGCCGGAGCCATTCTGGTTTTGGGAGATGACCACCGATTCGCTGTTGAATTGCGTGGTATCAAAGTTAACGGTGATCCCCGTATCTGTCGTGCTGTTGCCCCAACTCAGCTCCCCCGGGTTTGTCCCCGGCGGGATAGTGTAGGAGGTAGGTCCTGTCAGGACACCGGCAGAAGTGAAATCCAGTGTTCCCAGTGAGCCAGACATTACCGAGGAACCATCCGCTTTTTCCGCACTCCAATGGGCTTCCCATTCATTGTCGAGGGTTTTGGTAAAATAGGTGCTGAGGAGGTGCGGGTTGCCCAGGGTATCAAAAACCTGGACAGAGGAGGAATAGTTATAGGTGGTGGAATCGATAGGCGAAAAGGGTGTGCCGGTTGCAACCGATAAATCGATAATCGGTTCCGTCGAGTCGAGGTTTGTTGTCAGTTCAAGGGTCGAGGTGACATTGCCGGCAACCAGGCCACTGCTTGCGACCTTGATACTGCCGGCATCACCGGTCTTCAGCGTGCCATTGGAGTCATAGGCCTTTCCCTGCACCATCAATCCTTCCGGATTAACCAGATATCCGTCCTCATTAAATCGAAAGGACCCGGCCCTTGTGTAATAAGCAGTTGCGTCGCCGGCTTCTTTGAGAATAAAAAAACCGCTACCTTCTATGGCTACATCGAGATTGGACTCCGTGGTCTCAAAGGTGCCCTGGCTGAAAACCTGATCTACTTTGGACATTCCAACTCCGCGGCCTACCTGGGACTGGCCGCCCGATCCGTTTATCGATCCGGAAAGGAGGTCGGCAAAGACCGTCCGGGAACCTTTGAAGCCTATGGTGTTGGTGTTCGCAAGATTATTGCCGATAACACTCATCGCCTGGCTATTGGTGTTCAGCCCGCTGACTCCACTATACATTGCACTCGAAATACCCATCTTACTCTCCTGTTTTATAGAGTTAGTTTTTTAAAAACTACTCACAATCAATTATAGTCGGTGATTATTCGTGAAACGTTCACCAGCGCCGAATCTGTTTTGTCATCGGTCGGTAAACGTACCGATAGTACAGTTTAAAGACCTCTTTCGCGCATCTCCGGCACTGTTGAACGTTTACAGCTCGGAGGTTATACGAAATTTTCAGGTTTTCCGGTGAACCGTTACGATTATTGGGTCGCCGTCGTTTTTGGTATCGCGGTACCCGGATCAAATACCCCAAGAATAGAGGTGAACGCTATATCACCCATCTTGGTTATCAGGGTCCCTCCGTACTCTCCCTGCAGATCAACTCCTGTTACTTCTGATCTTTGTAGAGGGGCTGCCGCGACACTATTACCGGTTGTATCCTTTGCCTCGAGAACTATCTTATAGTCTCCGACAGGGGCTTTGCCGCCGTTGGCAAGTTTGCCGTCCCAGCTAATAAAGTGATTGCCGGTCGTAAGCTCTGTCCCTTGAATTCTGGCCAGCGTCACGCCGTTCTGCTGCAGAGACATTGTTACGTTCGCGGCCTGACTATCCAGCTGATAGCCGAGCTCCACCGGTTCCCCCGTGAATGCAAAATTCCCGCTGCTGTACGCCACATTCTTGCCGATAGTGGTGAGGGTGGTAAAACGATCGGAGTTGGCATTTGAGGTGACAAGATTATTCATGCTGGTATTGAGCGAGGTCAGCTGTTCCAGGGAGCTGAACTGGGCCAGTTGCGCGGTAAATGCGGTAGGGTCGTCCGGACTCAGCGGGTCCTGGTTTTGCAGCTGGGCGACCAGCAGCTTTAAAAAATCATCCTTGCCCATGACCGACTCTTTGCTGCTACTCGCAGTGCTTTTGCCCGTTGCAGCAGCAGTAGTCTGTTTTAATGCATCAATATAACTGCTCATCATGCTACTCCTAGATTTTTACATTAACCCCGGTGCTCATCGCCGGGGCAGCAAAGACATTGTCGGCCAAGGTGAAGACCGGTTCATCTTCCCGGCGTCCTTTTGGGCCTTTTGGGGTGTAATCATTCTGGCTGAACAGCTGCCGATCAAACAGATTGAAATCGTTCACCGAATCGGATTCAGCGGTGACTGATATCTCATCGACAGTAAAACCCTGATTCTCTAGGATAGTTTTCAATTTAGTCATATTTTTTTCGAGAATTTCTGATGTGTGTTGACTTTGTGCGACGACATTTGCCCGGATGGAACCTTCTTTAACGGTCAAATCGATTTTCAAGGAGCCTAGTTCCGCCGGATGGAGCTTTAGGTTAATTCGGGAATCCATATTTCTGCCGGACAGCTGCAGTTTTTGGCTTAATTGCTGCATGATTTCAGATTCTTGCACGGGAATACCGGATGGCAGGAAGGTCGTACTGGCTGTTGCGCCGGTTGGTGCTGTTGTTGGCTGTGTTGTTGCCGGTAGGCTTGTTGCGACCATTTGGGAGAAAGTGTTGTTTTGTTCCGGACCACTCGTGAGAGCACTTAATTGCCCGGTTTGCGATCCCGTTCCCATACTCTGTTGTGGCAGCTCGTCGCCTCGCCGGTGTTCCTGGGAATTTTGACTGGCATCGCCAAGGTTTTTCGTGGCAATTTTCGGATTAAAGTATTGCTGTTGATTGTCTTGCCGTATCCCGGTTAATTGCTCGGTCGGTCTCGCTACGGCTGTCTCGGCACCATCAGTTTCCATGATGAGTAAGCTGCTGACTGCAGCTCCCGATGGTTCGGCTGCTGCCTGCACAAGAATCTGTGCAGAGTTTGCTGGAGTTTCCGGCAGCAAAACGCCATGGAAATTGCTGCGAATCGAGTCGAGAGGAGTGGTGCCCGCAGCTTTTGTGATCGATACAGTGCCTGTTTCGTCAGCCTGATCGATAATGCGTTGCAGCTGGTCAATAAGAACGTTCTGCTCCTTTGCTGTCGTCTGCTTAATGCTATTTTCGATTATAGGTTCGGTATTTGCGGGTGAAGGCACCGTGGACATTGTCGCTGGTTTTATTGCATTTTCGGCTATTGTTTCGGCGATTTTGGACGAGGGCACAGTCGACAGGGGTGTTGGCTTTATTGCATTTTCGGCTATTGTTTCGGTTATTGCCGGTGAGAGCTCGGTCAGGATGTTATTTTGCAGAACTGTTTCCTCGAGGCTTGCATTGGTTGTATTCTGGAGATGCTGCGCGGGTGGTTCGATCTGCTGCAGTTGCGAGTGGAGCTGCTGCGCGGGTGGTTCGATCTGCTGCAGTTGTGAGAAAGCTGTAGTGGGAAATTCTTTTTTTGATTGTTCGGAGTCAAAGACAGGGACCGATAACTGCTCGGGAGTTGCGTCGGAATCAGCCGGTTTATTTACCGTATTTGCTGCAACAGCATTATCCCGGGAGTCGCCAGGTTTCTGGGATTTCGGCGAAGGACTGCTGTATTGAGAAGAGGTTTTCTTATCAGTCTTTGAAGATGTTGTAGTGCGGCTTTCGTCTCGGTTTGCTTGCTGCTGTTGTCTGGTATTGGATACTGCTTTATCGAGATGGGGGGAAAACCCATTTTGCTCTTTTTTGCCGGGTGTACCAGCTGTTCGGGTTTGCGGAGGACCCTTGGGGGTTGCTGGTTGGATGATGGCAGTTTGGGGCATAATGTTTCACTCAAGTTGTAGGGTGGTAAAGGTAGTGCTGATTTCAGTTGTTTTCAGTTTGGATGTCTGGTCCAGGATTTTTGCCGCGGCCTTCACTTTCATGTTGGCCAGCAGATCGGCCGCCAGCCTCTGGTCTAAACCGGTAATAGCCAGAGCGGCTTTATCAGGCGACATTTTCTGGTAAATATTAGCCAGATCCTGAATTCGCTTCTTCTCTTTTACCGATTTGTCCGCAAGAACCGAGTCAATTTTCTTTTGCAGGTTTCGCAGCTCTTCAAGTTTTGCATCCATTACGGTTAGTTTCTTATCGACTCCCTCCTCGAGGGTCTTTAGCTCCTTTTTACGCATGGAGATATCTTCGCGTTCTCTTCGGATACTTGCCCGTTCCTGCAAGATGGTGGCAGCAAGTCGTCTTTCCTCTACGGAATCGTAATTCTTGGCCGTATCTGCAGGAGATGCAGTATCCGCAGCATGGATATTTTGTGGCAGAAGGGCGAAAAAGAATAACAGGAGGGTCAGGTGGAAGTAATATTTCATGGTGATTGTAGGGATAAGAGTTTTTAAAAAAAATTCATAAACCAATGGAGATACGTTAGAATTGATTTGATTCATGTCGGGTCGTGGCTATCTCGTCGAGCATTGCCGCTTCCTTCTTATTCAAATATGCTTGCCATGCCTTGTTCTGTGTTTCTTTCAAGCGCTCCAGAATCTGCCGTTCTTTACTGCGGAGGAGCAGGTTTTGTTGTTCTTTTTCGACGAGCTGTTTTTTTTCGGCTAGATTCTTTTTTATCGCCTGTATGTTCTGTTTCTGGGCTGCAATTCTTTCTTCATGCCTGATCAGCTCGGTTATTCCGATTCCTTCCTGCTGCAATTGTGCTGATTCGGTGATGAAGAGTTTTAAAGCATGTGATGCCTCGTCTAATTTTGTTATTATGATGCTGTGCGTTTTTTTTGCTTCAAGAAAACGATGTTGCGCAATATCTTCCAACCGTTTCCGGTGATTGAGTACAGTTTGTAAGCTAAACGGTTTCATAATTGTGGCAGGGTAATTCAGGGTTCAGATGCGAAGGGCACGAAATCCCACTCGTCTCGATTGGCGAAAGTTCGTCGCAATGCCCCACGAGTATTGCAGCAAAGAGGCGGATGGTCAATTCGATCGCATTACTCGTTATTTCTATCAGCTTGTCGTCGGTTCTTTTGTAAGGGCTCTTCATCCTTACGGTCGGTGAGCACATTGCCCAAACGTTCAATTGTGTCTTTTAATGTCGTTGTTTCCGAGTAATTCTGTCGCAGAAAATTATTAATGGCATCAATCTTACTCAGTGCATAATCGATTTTCGGATTGGATCCTTTCGCATAGGCCCCTATATTGATGAGATCTTCGGCTTCGGCATAACTGGCCAGGACCTCTCTGGCTTTGCCGGCCAGTTCCAGGTGCCTGGGAAAGGTGATATCGCGCATTACCCGGCTGGCCGAGTTCAGGATATCGATTGCCGGAAAATGATTTTTGGCCGCTATGGCACGGGAAAGTACGATGTGACCATCGAGAATGGATCGGACCGAATCGGCAACAGGCTCGGTCATATCATCTCCATCTACAAGTACCGTATATAAACCGGTTATCGACCCCTTGCCCTGAAACCGGCCGGCCCGTTCCAGCAGTTTCGGCAGGGTGGCAAAAACGGAAGGGGTATAGCCTTTGGTGGTCGGCGGTTCACCGATGGCCAGGCCGATTTCTCGCATAGCCATGGCAAAACGGGTGACAGAATCCATCATCAGCAGGACATTTTTCCCCATACTGCAGAAGTATTCGGCAATGGCGGTGGCGACAAATGCACCGCGCATGCGCAGAAGCGGCGGCTGGTCGGATGTTACAACGACGATAACCGATCTGGCCAACCCCTCTTTGCCAAGATCCCGCTCGATAAACTCCCGCACCTCACGGCCCCGCTCACCAATAAGGGCAATGACATTGATATCGGCTTTGGCAAATTTAGACATCATGCCAAGCAGGACGCTTTTGCCGATACCGGAACCTGCCATGATGCCCATCCGCTGGCCCATGCCGCAGGTGATAAGACCGTTGATGGCCCGTATCCCGAGATCAAGGGGCTCGCTGATGTTTTGTCTCTCCATCGGCCCCGGAGGCAGGGAATAGAGATCTTTTTCTTCGGTAAGAGCAGGGAGCGGGAGGCCGTCCTGAGGGACTTCCATGGCATCTATGACTCGGCCGAGAAGACTCTGGCCGACCCGTATGGTGGCACTGTTGCTGATCACCCTGATAAGGCTGCCCGGGCCCAGTCCGCGTAGATCGCCTAGCGGCATGAGCAGGGCCTTACCGTCTTTGAAACCAACAATCTCGGCCGATATTGTGTGCTCCCCGTCTACAGTTGTCAGTTCACAGAGTGAACCTATACTGGAGTGAGGGCAATATCCCTCAATGACCAGACCGACAATCCGGGTGATTTTTCCCCATATCTTGATAACGTTGAGGTTGCGTATCCGGGTATGATCAAATGGCATGCGGCGATTGTTAACCAGTGCACTCATTTAAAGTTTTTCTTTATCTCTTCTCGGATCACATCCAGCTGGCTGAGAATAGTTGCATCGATTGTACAGTTTTCGGACTCAATCTTTGCGCCACCACGTTCCACCCTGATATCTTTTTTAATAACAATTTTATTGAGCCCGGTCAGTCCGGCGATAATCTCTGCGGAGTTGTCTGCCACGATCTGGTAATCTTCCGGATGAATATAGATAGTGAATTCATCGGATTTAACCGCTCGCTGCAAGGCTTCTTCAATTGTGGCGATAATGGTTGTATCCTGTTCACGAACAGAGATACGAAGTATTCTTTCAGCTATTGCCAGCGCAAATTTCTGTAGTTCCTCGCTGCTGTTGCTGATGATTGTCTCGCGAATAGTGTCAAGTTGTTGACACGTGTATAGCAGCGTTCTTGTGGCGGCGCCAAAATCTTGTTCGGAGTTCACTTTTTCATCCTGAAGTCCCTTCTGGTACGCCTCCTCAATTCTTGCTTCGGCGATTGTAATTTCCATGTAGTTGCTTAAGTCGATAACCGGTGCAGCCTCGGGCAGATTTCCCAGAGCGGAAATGCGTTCACTCTTACCGATTGCCGTATCGGGAGCATCAGAGAAATCGA
>JBBRDD010000120.1:0-14972 GCA_038204235.1 Desulfobulbales bacterium | reverse complement strand
GATACATCGGTCGATACTGAAAAAAAACAGCGTCAAAATGCTGAACGGGGTCGAGTATCTCGCTATAAATGATACCGGCCTGCTCATCCGGCATAACGGGCAGGAACAATTGCTGGAGGTGGACAATGTGGTTATCTGTGCTGGTCAACTTTCAGAGCTGGGGTTAGCGGGTGAGTTGGACAAGCTGGGCATCCACTATCACCTGATCGGGGGGGCCTTGAAAGCGGGCGAACTGGACGCAAAACGGGCTATTGCGCAGGGCACGGAGGTGGCTGATAAGATCTAGCCAAGCTGATATGAGCTTTCAAGGGTGTGTAGCGCACCTTTTTGTGTCAGCTTGCTGCTGTAGAGGTGGAAGCTTTCGATGGCAAATTCCGAGCTCTGGAAAAAGGCATTACCGGCGAGAAACTGGTGCAGGCGTGTGCCGGAGCAGTTATTCAGCCTGGCCAGGGTTAAATGCGGAGCGAACTTTTTTTTATCTCTTGGGATGTCGATTGCGGCCAGTGTTTTTTCGATACCATTGCGAAGCGTAACTACCGGGTGTATCGGATCGATTCCGGCCCAGAGGATACGTGGTATACCCCGAGGCGCAAAGATGCCGACACCTTTCAAGGTCATCACAAATTTCGGCAGACGGATTTCCTGCAGAGCATCCTGAATATCAAGGAAACCGGCGCCGTCGACTTCGCCGATGAATTTTAAGGTGAGGTGAAGCTGGTCGGCCGGCACGGCTCTCGCGTTGGGGATTGATCTGCCCATGCCTGCCACCTCCCTTCTTATAGCCTCAGTGATGTCTATGGCGATGAATAAGCGAATCATTGACAGTCGGTTTCTCTCAAACGGCAAATTAAACCTAAATCACACGAACGGAATAACTTGGAGCATTGTTGGTGAAAAATAAATCCCTCGGCAGCAAACCCCGCTAAACGGTAAATAAGCCGGGATTCTTTTTAGTACCCCCTTGAGGGGTATAAGTACCTTACAAATGTTTCAGGGATGCTTTATCTTCTCTAACTGGAAATGTAACTCTCGCAGACTAGTTTGCCAATGAGGAAGGAACTATGGAACTGAAAAAGAGTCGGACTATAATTCTCAATGAAGGAAGTGCAGAGGAAAAACGACAGGAGATTCTGCAATATTTTTATACGACCTTCGATCTTGATGGGCAATTGTACGATCATCTGGCTCGGGATGCGGCCTTTTACCTGCGGCCTGAACCACTCAGGCATCCGTTGATCTTTTATTTCGGCCATACCGCATCTTTTTATCTCAACAAGTTACACACTGCCCGGCTTATCGAACGACGGATTAATCCTGTTTTTGAGTCAATGTTCGCAATCGGAGTGGATGAAATGTCGTGGGATGACCTGGATGAACGTAACTACGACTGGCCGTCAGTTGATGAGGTTCGGGCGTATCGACAGGAAATTCGGGAATATGTCGGTCAGGTGATCGCCGAGCTGCCTCTTACGATGCCGATAACCTGGGAGAGCCCATTCTGGGTGATTATGATGGGCATTGAGCACCAGCGGATTCACTTCGAAACCTCTTCGGTCATTATCCGCCGACTGCCGATTGATGAGGTGCGTTCCCTGGATGGTTGGGACATCTGCCCGCTTCGCGGGGAAGCACCGGAAAATATGTTGCTTCCTGTGTCGGGGGAGAAGGTCGTCCTCGGCAAAAACAAAGACCATCCGCTGTATGGCTGGGATAATGAGTTCGGCTATCATCAATTCAAGGTAAAGGATTTTAAAGCGGCAAAACATCTTGTTTCCAATGGCGAATTTCGTGGATTCGTCGAAGACAATGGCTACCAGAAGGAGCAATACTGGACTGAGGAGGGGCGAAAATGGGTTGCCTACAGCAAACCGCAATATCCGTTGTTCTGGTTGAAAGAGGCAGGCGGTTACCAACTTAGAACAGTTTCTGCTCGTATCGATATGCCCTGGAACTGGCCGGTTGAGGTCAATTATCTGGAGGCGAAGGCTTTCTGCAACTGGCTGGCGGAGAAAAAAGCTGCGCCGATCCGGCTGCCGACCGAAGATGAATGGTACCGGCTGCACGAGCTGCATAGCATACCGGATCAACCCTACTGGCCACAGGCGCCTGGAAATATCAACCTGGAACACTGGGCTTCCTCCTGCCCGGTCGATCACTTCCGGTTTGGAGAATTCTACGATATTATCGGCAATGTCTGGCAGTGGACGGAGACCCCTATCAACGGTTTTGACGGTTTTGAGGTGCATCCCTGTTATGATGATTTTTCTACCCCTACCTTTGATACCCAACATAATCTTATCAAAGGCGGCTCGTGGATTTCCACCGGTAACGAGGCCACCCGTGATGCCCGCTATGCCTTTCGGCGCCATTTTTTCCAGCACGCCGGGTTTCGCTACGTTGAGGCCAAACAGCCGTTGGAGGTTGCCCAGGCGATGTACGAGACCGATAGCGCGGTTTCGCAGTATTGCGAGGCGCATTATGGCCGGACATTTTTCAATGTGGATAATTTCGCTGCTGCATGCGCGTCCATCTGTCTGGAGCATATGCACGGCAGACCGAAGAACAGAGCGCTTGACCTGGGATGCTCCGTGGGTCGTGCCAGCTTTGAACTGGCCAGGGAGTTTCGGCTGGTCCATGGCCTTGATTTTTCCGCTAGATTCATCAGGAATGCCTATCAGATGCAGGAGAAAGGAGTTCTGCGCTACGAGTTGCCCGAAGAAGGTGAAATTGTTTCCTACCACGAAAGAAGGCTCGCCGACCTCGGTCTTGCAGAAAACGCCGGTCGGGTGGAATTTTACCAGGCCGATGCGCAGAATTTGAAACCGCAGTTTAGCGGATATGATTTGATACTCGCCGCAAATCTGCTCGACCGTCTGTCGAACCCGGTCAAATTTCTTACCACCATCCATGAACGTCTGGGCGATGGCGGCCTCCTGGTTATAACCTCCCCTTATACCTGGCTCGAAGAATTTACCCGCCGGGAAAACTGGATAGGAGGATATAGAAAGGACGGGGAACCGTATACGACTCTGGAAGGACTCCGGGATTATCTGCGGGCGCATTTTGTCATGATAGCGGATCCCCGTGACGTAGAATTCGTCATCAGAGAGACGAGTCGAAAATTTCAACATTCCATCAGCCAGCTGACAGCCTGGCAAAAACTCGCCCCAAAGAAGTAGGCAAGGAAAAAAACATATTATGACTTTGAAAACGGCACCACGCCGCTATAAGCTTATCCTCGAATATGACGGAACCAATTTCAGCGGCTGGCAGAAACAAAACGATGCCCGAACCATCCAGGGTGATCTGTTGAAAGGTGCCGAGCGGGTTTTTGGTCCGGTTGCCATGGATATTCAGGGCTGTGGCCGCACCGACAGCGGAGTCCATGCCCTGGCATATGCCGCCCACCTTGAGGTGGCAAGTGAGCTGGAACCAGATGTCGTGCTGGTGATGTTAAACGATACCCTGCCCAAAGATATAGCTGTGCTGTCGGTGGAATCGGTCGATCCGCGCTTTCATGCCAGGCATGCCTGTGTCGCCAGAAGTTATATTTATCAGCTGAAAAGGCGAAAGTCGGCCTTTGCAAAACGCTATAACTGGTGGATACGCGAAGAGCTTGATGCCACTGCCATGATGGATGCTGCCGGGATAATGGTCGGGATGCACGATTTTGTTTCTTTTGCAGAAAAACAGGAACTGAAAAAATCGACCAAAGTCCTTGTTCATGCGGTGCAGCTGGTTGAAACAGAGGGTGGGCTGATGCTCAGGGTCGTTGGCTCGCATTTTCTTTGGCACATGGTGCGCCGAATGGTCGGCGTGCTGGTTGAAGTCGGTTGCCACAGACTGACGGGCGATGACGTCCGCCGCGTATTGCACACCTCGGTAGCGTTGCCGTTTAATCATACCGCACCGGCGGCGGGTCTGTTTTTTGAAAGAGCTTTTTACGATACCCAGGAGTTGGATGATTTTCTCAGCAATGATTTGCGATCCTAGGAGCTAATTTTTTTTGCCACCAATCGGATACTCAGTAAGCCCCCCCCGACTGCCAGGCCAATTGCCAGATTGACGAGCATCGACGGCAAATTGCCAACAGCGTGATGAATAACCGGAAGATTATGGGTGAAGATGCCGCCTCCGACCAGGAGCATGGCTATCGTGCCGATGACACCTAGCGCACGGATAATTTTTGGCAGTGCGGCAACCAGCATCGACCCTGTCGAGTGCAACAATTTCGCTAGCCAACCACGCATCTTTTCACCACGGGTAATGAGATAAAATCCGGCATCGTCCATCCGTACCAGGATGGCCACCACCCCGTAGACACCGATTGTGGCGAGTACCGCAATCAGACTGACCACTAGTATCTGCAGGAGCAGTTGTTGTTCCATCACCGTGCCAAGGGCAATCATGACAATTTCGATTGAGAGGATAAAGTCGGTAAGGACCGCTGATTTTATCTTGGCCTTTTCAATCCTGAGCAGCTCTGCTTTATCGCTGATTCTTTCCGCCGCCGGTGCCTGCGTTGCGCTATGGGAGAAGGCATGATAAATTTTCTCAACGCCCTCGTAACTCAAATATGCCCCACCCAGCAGCAGGATCGGCACGATGAGCCATGATGCATAGGCGCTCAGCAAAAATGCTATCGGCAGAATGATCAGCTTGTTGATAAACGATCCCTTGGTGATCGCCCAGAGCACCGGCAATTCCCGGGATGCGAGAAAACCCGTAGCCTTTTCCGCATTGACTGCCAGGTCATCGCCTAATATGCCTGCCGTCTTTTTGGCAGCCAGTTTACTCATTACGGCGGCATCGTCGAGCAGTGCTGCTATATCGTCCAGGATGGCAAAAAAACCGCCAGTCATAACTTATTCCTTTTCTTGGGAAAGTCGCATAATAGCCTGATTGGCTATGGTCAGGCCGAAAATTCCGGTAATAGTCGGCAGACTGCCCAGCACGTTTCGTTGCCTGCCTCTGTCGGTGGCGGGTGCATCGTCCGGAGGAGTTTGTTCTTCTGTTGCCAGAAAATCAAAATCAACTTTTTCAATTGAATAGACGCAGGAAATACCCTCGCCGACACCTCTTCTCCTTAATCGCTTGCGCAGATGCCTGGCCAGGGGGCAGTTGGAAGTGGCAAAAATATCCCCGGACCGGATAAGCGTCGGGTCGGTGCGCAGGGCGGCACCCATCGAACTGATGACCGGAATCCCGCGCCGATACGCTTCTTGTAAAAGCTGGGTCTTGGGGTTGAGCGAGTCGATGGCGTCGATCAGCAGGTCCGGCTCGGGATCAAGGATCCTCTCAAGGGTATCGTCCGCGGCAAACAGCTGCAAGGCCTCGACTCGACAGTCGGAGTTAATGGCCAGCACCCGCTCCCTGGCAACCTCGGCTTTGGGTCTGCCAAGCGTTGTTTCCAGAGCGAAAATCTGACGGTTCAAATTACTCGGTTCAATACTGTCGTGGTCGACCAGCCGCAGATGGCTGATTCCTGCCCGCACCAGTCCCTCCACTACATAACCTCCCACTGCCCCAAGGCCGACCACCGTCACCATTTTTTTCTGCAGGCGGTGGAATCGTTGTTCGCCGAGTAATCGTCTTGTTCGGGTAAATCGGTCCATGTCAACTCTGATAATCTCGTATAAACCTGGAATCGTGGATGCCTCAGTAAAAAATAATGGCTCTTTATCCTGACATTCAATACCTGATGGCACATGAAGAAGCAATACTATTGCATTTTGTCGTCCCCGTTTTTGGTTTTTTCGGAGATTTGAAATAGTTCGCACTCTGTATGGACATATGGTAAATATCTGCCATTTTTTTTCTAAGCCGGAGTGCTTTCTCATGATTCAGTTGCCCTTGATGCAGGCAGATATCGACAATATTGCTACCTGGGCTAAATATAGCAAAAAACTGTGCGATCATTGTGCTGCTTCCTGCTGCAGCCTGCCGGTGGAGGTGAAGCCGTCGGATCTGGTCCGCATGGAATTGATGGATGAGTTCGAGCTGCAGGCAGAACTCAAGCAGGTTGCCAGAAGGTTGATGAAACAACATCTCATCGAACATTTTCATTCGAAAAGTGAAACCTTTACCCTGGCCAGGATGGCCAATGGCGACTGTATTTTTTTAGAGAGCCGGACCAGGCGCTGTACCATTTATACCCAGCGGCCGGAGACGTGCCGAAATCATCCGCAGGTTGGACCTCGTTCGGGGTATTGTGCTTTTAAGAATAAGGTGTTGGACTAGAGTTTGGTATACTGGGAGAAAATTGGGCAATAAGCCTGCTTACAAGCATTGCGGGTCGTCTTTACAGTACTTGCTTGACGGGTACTGTAACCCCGCCCAAAAGCTTTGCGGGGTAAGTTCCTTCACGAAAAAGTCATCTTGTAAACAGCACGAGGTAATTATTTCTAGGTCTCTAATCCCGCCCAAAAGCGTTGCGGGATAAGTTCCTTCACGAAATAATTCTCTTGTGAAAAGCACAAGAGAATTATTTCTAAGTCACTAAAGTACCTGACCTTTCGGACGGATATAAAACCGAAAATATCCGACCAGGTTGCTGCTGATAAAAATGGCTTCCATCAGCACAGCCGCCGGAGATCCGGCAAGAAAATTATGCACGATCCACAGACATGTCCCGATCAACATTAACTGCCTGAGCAGTTTATCTTCTTTGCAAAATGAGGCAACGGTCCCAAATAGGCCGCCGGAGCAGCCGAGGATGGACAGTAATCCTTCATAGGTGAAGATTGAGATAACAATTGTGGCAATAATAAAAAGGGCCATCAGTTTTTTTGAAGTGGAAAACATACTGGTGGTGAAGCGCAGTGCGGCAATCAAACCGAGACCGGCTGCGGTCCAATGGCCGAGCAGCATGAAATGGGCGGAGATTAAGGTGCAGGAGACAAGCAAACATGCCACGATCTTTTTTCGTTCCTTGAATTGAAAGGAGATCGTATCAGTGCAGATGGCAATTCCGATAAGGATCTGGGAGAGAAGGAAATCGGACATCGGTTGTTGATCCTGGATGGTAGGTTGGCAAGTGGACTGGTACTAATTAAACGCGTTAGTATACAAGGTTCACTTGTGTTCGTCCATCGGCATCGGTAAAAGGGAACCCTCAGCAGCATTGTATCGCCTGTATGCCGTATCATCTGGGAAAATATCGACATCGCTTAAGCTGTACAGGCATTGGCAACTCTCTGAAATCTTGATTATAAAGTCTGCAAGCTCGGGATGGAGCGCGGCGGGCAGATTCTGCTCAGGCCCGGCAAACAGCAGTGTCGGTTCGGTTTGGCAGACAATCCGGCTGTAGGCGATGGCCAGAGCGGCTTTTGCCTGCATCTGCTCCAGGGATAAAAGAGATGCGTCTGCTCCTTCAACCGGCAGTTGGACCGGCTTTGTATCTTTTTTCAAGAGAATTCCATCCGGAGTGGATTCGAGTCGGAGCATCATGCCGGAAAACTGCAATGTTGTCAGCTGATCGTTGAGCTGGTTGAGAAATGTTCGGGAGTCGGCTTCTGCTTGTTTGCCACCTGCTGTTATTCTCTGAGAGATCAAATGCAGCAGGTTAGAGAGATCCAGCAATTCAGGATCAGTGCCAAGGACAACAAAAAGGGGCAGTCGGCTGCGGACAACATTGCGGGCGGTCTGGAAATGTGCCGCGCGCATCACGGCCGTATTGGTTTTTTCAATGAGTTCCCGGGAACTCTGCTGTAGTTCAGGCGGCAGCTTTTGTAGCCATTGCATCAGGTTTTCCTGCATTTGATCAATTATCCGATCTGCCGGTTTCAGGCCGTCCGGGTCACCAGGCGGGGGTGTGCTGTCTGGATTAAGCCGGCAAGAATCAGAAAATAACATGCCAATATCGTTGGAAATTTCACTCCATCGGGTTGACGAGGCGAGTTCGACGAAATTGATCCACCTTGAGTAATCAAACCGCCTGCCCACTTCGATGCGATCGGTTTCATAGAACCATTCACCAAGAGGGGTGAGTTCACGCACCAGCTTGGGCGTGGCACTGAAGACGGCGAGGGCAATCGTCTTTTTGGCCGGATTTATTCGTCTGGTATGGCCATTTTGGTCAGTATGGGTCGGCAAGTCACTAAATGGTTTGCGGCTTCGAATGGCATAGGTCGGGTTGATGGACTGCAGGATTTGCAGAAAATTCCTGCCATTCTCGAAGCCCTGTTCACCCGGAAATTGAAATAGATTGAGGTGAGGACCCACCTCAAACCATTGACTTTCCCTCAGTTTCCCTGTGCCTCGTATTCTTGCCTTAATGAGTTTCATTCACTGCTGTGCATGCCTGTCCATAATCCCAGAAAAAAATTGCGGGCGTTGGCTCCGAGTGAGCGGGAGCGATAGCCGCCTTCCTGCACGACCACCGTTGGCAGCTGCAGAGTGCCAATCATCTGGCCGTTCAGCTTCAGATCAGCAGCCGATAACGACCAGGTTCCGGTCGGGTCTTTGCGTACCGTATCTAAGCCTAAGGCCACAACCAGAAACTGCGGCTTGAATTTTGCTATCCGTTTCAGGGCCCGCTCCAAAACATGGCGGTAGCCTTCTCCATCGAGGGCCTCCGGCATGGGATAGTTTCGATTAAAGCCAATCCCTTTGCCTTCTCCCGTCTCATCAGAAAAACCGCTGAAGTAAGGATACGCAAAACTCGGATGGCCATGAATGGAAACGGTCAACACATCGTCACGCTGGTAAAAAATATCCTGGGTCCCGTTGCCGTGGTGGTAATCCACATCAAGGACCACTACCCGTCCATAGACACTGAGGTAATGCGCTGCTATGGCGCTGGAGTTCAAATAACAAAAACCGCCGAAAACCTTGCTCTCGGCATGGTGGCCGGGTGGCCTGACCAAAGCGTAACTGATGCGGTATCCCGTCAAAATCCTGTGTGCTGCGGATAGGGCACAGTCAACGGCGCCTTTCGCCGCCGGGTAGGCATTCCGATTGAGGGGCGTAAAGGTGTCGATGCAGTAGTATCCAGCGCGGACCGGCATTTCTTTCGGTGGTTTAGCAGCGTTTCTGATAGGAAATACATATGGATAGACCGATTTGCCATGTTCCAGGGTCTGGCACATCCGCTTGAGGTACTCGACAAAATCTCCTTTATGCACTGCCTTGATATGTTTTTCCGGAAACTCGCGGGCGGGAAAGGAATCGAACAGGCCGGTCGGCATGATGCCTTTCTGAATGGATGAAATTCGCACCGGAGCCTCGACATAGCCGCGCTCGTGGATATGATGGATGTCGTGCCCCTCATTGACTATCAGGGCAATGCGCTTGTCGATGGAAACGGCTTCGGGAAATTCGAGCTTTTCGACTGCTTTTATATAGCGGGGAGTCCTGAATTTGACCGGATCGTCACGAAAGGAGTCGAGTACCCTGGTATTATATTCTTCCGAACAGAGCTTGCCGTATTTCCTGGTGAGTATCGCGTGCACTACTTTTTTTGCATACTCGCAGTCCAGGGTCCGGGTTTTGCCCAGGCCGTCAAAAAGCAGGTATGGCGGGCATTCGCCTCCTTCTTTCAGAGGCGTTTCGTAGGCGGTATTGCTGATCACCTGCACGCCAAAACGCTCATAAAAACGCAACCGGGTTTTATTTTGCTTCAGGATAGCTTTGTCGCTGCACAATGCCGGATCATCCGGCAGACATTCAAGAAAAATGCCGACGCTCTGGAGTCGTCTGGCCTCATCCTGCACCCTGGTATAGAGAGCGCCGCCGATACCGCCCGAGGTTATCAGATCGACGGAGATAAAATCCAGATAGCAGAAATGCAAATCCGGAGCATGGTTTAAAATGGCAAAGCCTTTAATCCGGCCGCGATGGTCGTTGGCCACAAAAAGGATGGTCTGCAGCCGGTATTTGAGCGGGTCAGCGAGTTTCTGAATGAGGCTTGAACCTGCTTCTTCTGGTAAATCGGCAAACTGCAGACGGAGGATCCGCTGCACCTCGGTAATCGCATCTTGGTCGATGGCCAGGGCGTTGTCATATATCCGCCTGATTCTAAACATGTCGGTAGATTTTCCTATAGATCATTCTGTCGTCGCCATCTCGATAAAAATCTTTCAAGTGGCTGACCAGCTGGTAGTTGTTTTTTTCATAGAACAACCGTGCCGGCAGGTAGCCTTCCGTTGATGAAGTCTCAACATAGATATGGCCGGGGCCGGATTTTTCCAGCCGGCTCTCCATTTCTTTAAGCAGCACAGTGCCGGTTCCGTGTCGGCCATTGTCCGGGTCGACAGCTATCCAGTATATATCAAAACGATTGACGGTCAGCGGGATCGGTCCAAAACTGATAAATCCGAGCAGGTGCCGGTCGTTATCGAACGCGGCCAGGGCCTGGTAATCTTCAACCGGATTAAACGTTGCGTCAATCACTTCAGTAGCTATATCGATCTCGCACTGGAGAAAGTTTTTTTGCTTTACAATTATTTGTATAAGCTGCTCCCGGTCTTCGGGGGCGATGGAGCGGATAAGCATAATTATTTACCCCTGGTACTGACGAACGAAACGATTTTCTCGACCATAGCCGTGTAATTAAGCCCACTCTGCTGTACCGCCGCCGGGAACCCTGCATCTGGGCTGAGGCAGGGATTGGCATTAATTTCAAGAATATATGCCTTGCCGTTTGCATCAAGACGAAGATCGACCCGGCCATAATCGCGCAGGCCAAAGAGTAGGTAACACTGTGTTGCAACCGATGCCATATTTTCTGCCATGTTTGTCGGCAGGGTCGGGAACGTTCTCTGTGTTTGCCGGTATTCGATTGATTCAGGTTCCCATTTTGCGCGATAGCCGACAATTTTGAACAGGTTGTCGGGAAAACCGGTGAAATCAATTTCGGCAACAGGCATGACCTCGGGGTGGGTTGCGCCCATCAGGGAAATATTGAATTCGCGTCCATCAATATACTCTTCAACCACAATCGGCCCATATAACCCATAAAATTGGTGCAACGTTGCCGACACCAGACCGGGATCGGTTATCACCGATTCCTGATCGATGCCGATGCTTGCGTCCTGAAACTGCGGCTTCAAGATCACCGGAAATTGCATAGGACTGCAATCAATCGACTCACCTCCGGAATAGAGAAAAGACCTCGGGGTGTTCAAACCGGCAGCCTGCAGAACCATTTTGACCAGATGCTTATCCGTCGTTGCCATCAGGGCCGCAGCCGGGGAGCCGGTAAAGGGAATATTCATCAGTTCCAAAACTGCCGCAGGGTGGGCGGTAAATTGCGGATTATCATCCACCGATTCGCAGAGGTTGAAGGCCATGGACATCCTGGCTTCTTCAATCTGGCGGACAAGGTGGCCGAGGTCCCTGGTAAAGGGGATGCGGACGGCTGTGTGCCCAAGATCGACAAGGGATGTTTCGATCGCTTCAACCTGCGCCATTACATCGGCAGATGATTCCCAGTTGGCCTGACCCTCAGGGATTGGCTGATTATGGATCAGGCCTATGGCTTTTTTCACTCTAACCCCAGTCGTTTTATGGCGGCATTAAGAATGCTGCTGATCAACTGTTGGTAGTCGACGCCGTGTTTTGCGGCCAGGATGCTGAGATCGGAAATTTCCGGGTGCAGTCCGGCCAGGGAGTTAATCTCGATAAAGTTTGGCAGACCGTTCCCGTCAGAGCGCAGATCAACCCTCCCCGCATCATTACAGCCAAGAGCCCGGTAACAGGCCAGGGCCACTTCTGCCGCTTTTTGCGCCTCGGCATCGTCTACCGCATGATATTCTACCAGGTTTTCAAAATTTGCCTTGTTATGATAAGAGTATACATCCGGTTCGGAATCTGCAAGCAGAACTACTTCCAACACGCCGAGAGACCGGGCGTCGCTGTTATTACCGACAATGCCCACGGTAAATTCCCTGCCCGGCAGAAATGTTTCCACCAGAACCGGCTGTTTAAATGTTGCCAGCAGGTTCTCGCAGGTGGTCTTCAGCATTCTGCTGTCAGTAATTTTTGAGGCGGCGGTTACCCCTTTTCCTGTCCCTTCGGCAACCGGTTTGGCAAAAAGCGGATACGGCAGGTCAATGCTGGCAATTTCATCCAGGCAGTTGATCACCGCAAAGGCCGGTGTAGGCAATCCGCTGTCCCGCACCACGTGCTTGGATATGCCCTTGTGCAGGGTTACCGCCTGCACGAGGGGACCGGAGAAGACGTAAGGGATCTGATAGGCGTCGAGCAGGGCCGGGACCTGCGCTTCCCGGCCGAAACCATGCAGTCCTTCGGCGATATTAAAGACCAGATCCCAGCTTTCATTGCTGGCAAGGCGCTTAACGAGGCTCGTTATATTACCGATTCGCTCTGTTTCATGGCCGGCTTTTCTGATGGCATTGTCAATTGCTTCTATGGTGCCGATCTTATCGAATTCCGCGGTCTCTTCTTCGCTCATGCCTGCGGCAAGATAATCGTCGCGCAGATCATAGGTCATGCCTATTCGCATCGGGACTCCTCACACTCTTGCTGTCCTGCCTTACACGCCGGCGTATCGGGATAACGATACACGTTGCCTTCATAATTCCGAATCAGCAGATCGTCGCCGTCGCGTCCAACCACCGTCTCCGGGATAAGCGGTATCTTTCCTCCGCCTCCGGGGGCATCGATGACATAGGTTGGAACGGCGTAGCCGGTGGTATGACCTCGCAACCCCTGATAGATTTCCAGACCTTTAGAGACTGGAGTCCTGAAGTGCGATGAGCCCATAATCGGGTCACATTGATAAAGGTAATACGGCTTGACCCGTATTTTCATCAGCCCGTGCATCAGGCTGCGCATCGTGGCAACAGAGTCATTGATGCCGGCCAGCAGAACAGTCTGACTGCCAAGCGGAATCCCGGCATCGGCCAGCATGGTGCAGGCCCTGCGGGATTCTGTCGTCAATTCATCGGGATGCATGCAATGGATGCTCATCCACAGGGGGTGGTGTTTTTTCAACATCTCCACCAGTTCGGCGGTAATCCGTTGGGGCAGGACCATGGGTGCTTTGGTGCCGATACGGATGACTTCGACGTGTTCGATCTGGCGAAGTTTGCTTAAGATCCAGTCAAGCTGCTCATCGGCAAGGGTAAGAGGGTCGCCGCCGGAGATGAGGACGTCCCTGATCTCCGGGTGACGGGCTATATAATTAATGGCGGTCTGCCATTGTTTTATCCCGCCTTTTTTGCGTCTGCCGACCATGCGGGAACGGGTGCAGTAGCGGCAGTAGCTTGAGCAGTAGTCGGTGACCAGAAACAGAACCCGGTCCGGGTAGCGGTGGACAATCCCTTTTACCGGACTATGACTATCCTCTCCAAGTGGATCCCGAGCTTCTCCGGGTGACACCAGAAGTTCATTGGCAACCGGCACCATTCCTCGCCTGATTGCCTGCTCTGGGTTGTCAGGGTCAATGAGGCTGGCATAATAGGGAGTAATAGCCAACGGCAGAGTCACATCTTGAAACTGGAACCCTTTACGTTCATTGTCAGACAACTTGAACATTGTTTCCAGTTGTTTGAGAGTGGTTATGCGGTGGCGGAGCTGCCAGTGCCAGTCATTCCAGTTTTCTTCTGTTGCGTGAGGGAACCAGCGCTGGCGAAAGGAGAGAGCTTGTTGTTGTGCAGAGGGGAAGGGGATTGATCTTTGTCTACCGTCTGGAGGCTCGTCTTGCTCCTCAACCAAAACTTTTTGTACTTTCATCGTCTTTACCTTGTTTTGAAAAAAATTAAATGAATGAATGAGTTACGACTTGACCAGATCTCTGCGTCATGAAAATTAAGCAATGATTTTTTTTATTTCAGGTCGTGGAATATCTTGTCTTAAAAAGGCAATATATGGATTTGAAAAACGTTTTTTCAGGTGAGAACCCCTGCGTCATTGAACGCGTCATTCGGTGATTGCATATCTGTGAATTTATTTTTGCGTACATACATTATTTGCGGATCTTCAGCAATGCTTTTTTTTTTGGGCACAGGGCAGAAAATAAAATAAAAGTTATCGTGCCCATAAAAGCATAAAAAAAATCTGTCCAGACAACAGGTTATGATACCTACGCTGAACATAAAAACTGATGTATATTGTTGGTCTATCGGGCATAAAGTCAATGGCTCTTATTCGTTAATTGTGCATTCTCTTGTAAGAGAAGTAAATTTTTATTTTGAAGTGCGGCTAAAACTTTGCACAAAGGTGCTTTCGGTTTGACAATTAAGCGAATTGTTTATTATATCAGCAGGTATATTAATGCAGTCAAATCTATCTTTCAAACAGCTTAGAGTAGAATAAAGGGCCTCATGAATAGTAGCCGACAGGCGATCTCAGTCGAAAATCTTCATAAAAGTTTTGGTGAAAATGAGGTTCTCAAAGGTGTTCATCTCGCCGCTTCTCAAGGTGAGGTTATTTCCGTACTCGGCTCGTCAGGATCTGGTAAGAGTACTTTTCTGCGCTGTATAAATCTGCTTGAAATTCCTAACAGCGGTATCATCAGGGTGGCTGGGGAAGAAGTATTGATGAAAAAAAACCGCAAGGGGGAAAATCAACCCGCGAACAAGAAACAGGTCGAACGCATTCGCGCTAAACTGGCCATGGTGTTTCAGCAATTCAACCTCTGGTCGCATATGACTATTCTCGAAAATGTCATGGAAGCGCCAGTGCATGTGCTAAAGCAGGAGCGTAAGATAGCCAGGGAGAGAGCGGTTCACTATCTTGAGAAGGTGGGAATCGGCGATAAACTTGGTGCCTACCCTGTCCATCTATCCGGCGGTCAACAGCAGCGGGCGGCAATTGCAAGAGCTCTGGCTATGGAACCGGAGGTAATCCTGTTCGATGAACCGACTTCCGCCCTGGACCCGGAACTGGTTGGGGAAGTACTCCAGGTTATGCGAGATCTGGCCGTTGAAGGGCGGACCATGATCGTCGTTACCCATGAGATGGGTTTTGCCAGAGAGGTCAGCTCCCGGATTATTTTCCTTGATCAG
>JBBRDD010000119.1:0-15060 GCA_038204235.1 Desulfobulbales bacterium | reverse complement strand
CGATCATCCGGCTATGGTCGAGGAGAAACGCATCACCGCCACTGCCGACTCCGCTTTTCATCCAATTTTTCTGCAGAGACTCCCGTTCTGCACGAAATACTGCAATCATGCATCACACCGCATCGCTATCTTCTTCCCCGGTACGTACCCGAACCACCCGCTCAACCGGAAAGACGAAAATTTTGCCATCACCAATCTTGCCGGTGTTGGCGGCCACCCTGATGGTATCAACAACCTGGTTAACCTGAGTTGCCGGCACAACAATTTCAATTTTCACCTTAGGTATGAAATCGACGACATACTCTGCCCCACGATAAATCTCCGTATGTCCTTTTTGCCGGCCATACCCCTTTACTTCAGACATGGTCATGCCGGTGATACCGATACCGTTTAAAGCGTCTTTCACATCGTCCAGCTTAAATGGCTTTATAATTGCCTCTACTTTTTTCATACCCTTTCCCTTATTAGAATCTTAGCAATAATGGATTTGACTCCCCAAAACCATACCTCGAACTGCCCGTTCTATACCTGGTAAAGGTAACATACTATATCGTTATCTGTACATCGGCAAGCTTCAGTTAGCTATTATAGGCAGTTTCCGAATGTTCTGTAGAATCCATCCCTTGCACCTCTGCATCTTCGGCAAGCCGCATGCCCATAGCCCCGTCAATAACCTTAAAAAGGATCCAGCTGATCGCAAAGGCATACCCGACAACAACGACAACCCCCAGCAGCTGTTTCCCCACCTGGGAAGCATTTCCAAAGAAGAGGCCATCAACGCCGCCGGGATTCGCGGACGTTGAGGCAAAAAAGCCAAGACAAATAGTCCCTGCTATGCCCCCTACTCCGTGAATGCCAACCACGTCAAGGGAATCATCCAGACCGAGTTTTGATTTGAGATTTACCGCCAGATAACAGACCACACCGGCGATACAACCGATTAGAATCGCCGAGTTTGGTCCAACAAAACCTGCGGTAGGGGTGATAGTCGCCAAACCGGCAATTGCCCCTGAGGCAGCACCGAGCGTCGTTGCCCTTTTCTGAGCAATCCACTCCATGACCACCCACATCAACATTCCCGCCATACCACCCAGATGAGTGGCAACAAAAGCGGTCGCGGCTACCTCATTGACGGCAAGAGCGGAACCGGCATTAAAACCAAACCAGCCGAACCAGAGCAGTCCCGTGCCGATAATCGTCATCGGCAGGCTGTGCGGCATAAAACTGGTTTTGCCATATCCTTTGCGCGGACCAAGCACCAGAACACCGGCCAGAGCAGCGGCGCCGCAGGTTGCATGAACGACAAGCCCCCCGGCAAAATCGAGAACGCCAAGGTTCGCCAGCCAACCGCCTTTTCCCCAAACCCAGTGGCAAACAGGATTGTACACCAAGACAGCCCAGAGCAGTGAAAAAGCAAGAAAAGGCACGAACCGAACCCGCTCGGCAAAAGCCCCGGTTATAAGCGCAGGGGTTATAATTGCAAACATACATTGATAAATCATAAAAACGGTCTGGGGGATAGTCGTAGCATAATCAGGACTTGGCGCGTTGGTCACCCCAGACAAGGCAAACCAGGAAAGATCTCCGACAACGCCACCCACATCCGGCCCAAATGACATGGAATAGCCAAGATACACCCACTCAATGGAGACTAAAGAGATCAAAATCAGGCTCTGCATTATAGTGCCCAAAACATTTTTCTTTCGTACCATACCACCGTAAAACAGGGCCAACCCCGGGGTCATCAAAAGTACCAAGCCTGCAGCCGCAAGGATAAATGCGGTATCTGCTTTATTCATCTGTCTCCTCCGTATTGATTTGTTTTTCTGATCTCAGATCTCTTCAATGATTGTGCCATTCCGCCAACGAGAACATAACTCATTGATATCATTCTATTCATAAAGAATGCCAGATAGATGAAACCAAAAACAACACGACATATTTGTAATATTATTCGATATCCATTACATTTTTGTGGCGATAACCTGAGTTTTTAACAGAAATGACAAAAAGACAGATACTGCTGTAACGATAATTGATTGGATAGTTTTATTTTTTGTAATGCAGTGGATGTGGTATAATCGAGGGAGTGAGCTACTTTTCATATTGATACAACTTCTTATATATTTTCGCCCATGCAAGTAAACAACAGACACTACCGGACAATCTGGCCCGACCCTGACAACAATCGGCAGATCTGCATCATTGACCAGAGACAACTCCCCCATGAGTTTGTTATCGAAACACTCAACTCGCCGGAGCAGGTGGTCACCGCCATAAAAGACATGCATGTGCGCGGTGCAGGACTTATCGGCGCAACAGCCGGTTTTGGCATGTTTTTAGCGTCACTCCAGGCTCCACAAAAGGGTTTTTCTTCTTACATGGAAAAATACGCGGAAACTCTCGGCAACAGCAGACCGACTGCCCGCAACCTTATTTGGGCCATTGACCGGGTTCTGGCTGCAATCGCCAAAGATACCGACATTTCACAAAAAATATCAACTGCCTTTGCCACCGCCTGCACAATCGCCGATGAAGACGCTCTGTTTTGTCAACAGATCGGCCAACACGGCCGGTCAATCATCGAAGAAATAAGTCGCAAAAAGCAGGGGGCTCCGGTCAATATCCTCACCCACTGCAACGCCGGCTGGCTGGCCTTTGTTGATTACGGCAGCGCCACTGCACCAATTTATGCGGCACGGGATGCCGGTATCCCAGTGCATGTCTGGGTAGATGAAACCAGGCCCTGGAATCAGGGGGCACGACTCACCGCCTGGGAACTGCAACAGGAAAATATCGCCAACACCCTCATTTGTGACAACTGCGGAGGTCACCTGATGCAGAACGGCATGGTCGACATGGTTATTGTCGGCACTGACCGCACCACACATACCGGCGATGTCGCCAATAAAATTGGGACCTATCTGAAAGCACTGGCCGCCTGGGACAACAATATTCCCTTTTATGTCGCCCTCCCCTCGTCAACTTTTGACTGGAAACTTGACAAGGGGATGCAAATTCCGATAGAACAAAGATCAGGGGATGAAATCACCACCATCTCGGGAAAGGATGCCCATGGGGCAATCACTACCGTAACTTTAGCCGCAGGAGACACAAAATCGGCAAATTATAGTTTCGACGTGACCCCAGCCAGATTGATAACCGGACTCATCACCGAGCGTGGAATTGTAAAAGCTGAAATGCAGGCGATCCACCAACTCTTTCCGGAGAAATGTTTAAAATGACAATGAGTTCAGTCCCCTTAAAGGGGAAATAGACCCGTAACGAATTTGATGGAAATAATCAGGTTATTTCGAAACGGCTCCCAAGCATCCAGGAAGGCTTATGAAACAACGAGAACAGAGAAAATTCATCCGTTACGATTCGTTACATCTCCTTGATTATCTCGTCTTGGATGAAGATGGCAACCCAGGCGTCTATTCAATGGGCCGAACCATAGACGTCAGCATCGACGGCCTGAAACTCGAAACGACAACGCCGTTTAAAGCTGACACTCGCCTGCGTATTACTGTCGGTATTGAAGACGATCTGGTCGATCTGGAGGGACGCACAACCCACTCAATGCCGGTTGACGGACGTTATGTTTCCGGTATCACATTTCTCAAAATTACCAAAAACGGCAGGCGCGTGTTTGCTAAATATGTCGAAGCATTTCGGCAGCGAAAACAGAACGTAGGGGAATAGCAAGACGGGACCGCCGTATGGCGATCCCATTTTATTGTTATTTGGCCAGACCTTGTCGTCCATACACATCATCAAAGCGGACAATATCGTCTTCTCCGAGATAGCTGCCATTCTGCACTTCAATCAGCTCCAGGGCAATAACTCCCGGATTTTCCAATCGATGTACAGTACCGGCCGGAATATAGGTAGATTGGTTTTCATAGAGTAAAATTTCCTCATCCCCATTAACAATCCGAGCTGTTCCGGCAACGACAACCCAGTGTTCATGGCGGTGGTGGTGCATCTGCAGGGACAGCTTCGCCCCGGGGCTTACGGTTATTCGTTTAATCTGAAAACGCGGCTGCTCCTCCAAGACCGTATAACTGCCCCAGGGCCGATAGACAGTGGTATGCAGGCTGAACTCTCTTCTGTGCTCTTGTTTCAGTCGGGCAACTACCTTTTTCACATCCTGGGACCTCGACAATGGTGCTACGAGAATGGCATCGGCAGTTTCAACTATCAGGGTGTCTTCCATGCCAACGGTGGCAACCAGCATATTCTCAGATTTTACCAGACAGTTTCTGGTATCCTCCAGCAGCACATCTCCCCTTGTGACATTACCGTTCTCATCTTTTTCCAAGACATCCCACAGGGCCTTCCAGGAACCGATATCGCTCCAGCCAAGATCGGCGACAACAACAGCGGCCCTGGCGGTTTTCTCCATCAAGGCATAATCGATAGAATCACTCGGACACCTTTCCATCGCGCTCTGTTCAAAACGAAAAAAACTGCCGTCTTGAGTGCCGTTTTCCACCGATTCGGCCATGCAGGCAACTATTTCAGGAGCGAATTTTGCCATTTCCTCCATAAAGGTTTGGCTGGTAAAGGCAAACATACCGCTGTTCCATAAATAGTTTCCTTTGGCGAGATATTCGCGGGCAACGGTGATATCAGGTTTTTCCTTGAAGGATGCTACCCTGTTCCCCTCACCCTGTTCAATATAGCCATAACCGGTCTCCGGTCCGGTTGGCTGAATACCAAACGTGACCACAGCACCTGTGGCGGCAAGCTGGACAGCCTGCCGGACAGCTTCTGCAAATTTATCCGGACAGAGGACCACATGATCCGCCGGGAGAACAAGCAGGACAACATCCTCACCCAGTTGCCGGCAGAATTGGACTGCACCACAGATTGCCGGAGCAGTATTTCTGCCTAATGGTTCAAGCAGAATAGAGAACTCTTTAAAACAGCCCAGCTCCTCTACCTGAATCTGCGTTATAAAACGATGATCTTCCCCGACGACTATGACCGGAGGCAGAATTTCCGGCAGACTCTTTACTCTAAGCAGAGTCGTCTGCAACAGCGAGGTATGATCGATGAGTCGCAAGAGTTGCTTGGGATACAATTCTCTTGATAAGGGCCAAAGTCTCGATCCCGTTCCACCTGCCAAAATAACTGGTTGAATTTTTGCCATGAATTTCCTTAAATTTTATATTTCCAGCTATTTTGAGCCGACGAAACTGAGCAATTCTGCCGTCTTTTCCCGTAGAAGATCAACGTTTCCCCTGCTTTCAACATTGAGACGAAGTAAAGGCTCGGTATTTGATTTACGTATATTAAAGCGAAATCCGGGATAAGCGACAGAGAGTCCGTCGGTATATTCCTTCTCTCCATCATCGTATCTCTTTTCGATCCGGGCAATGATCGCGTCCGGATCAGCCACCCGGTTGTTGATTTCGCCGGACACCGGGAAAGCAGCTATTCGATCAGCCACCAGTTCGGAAAGCTTTTTTCCTTCCCGACATAACAGGGCACTGACAAGAAGCCACGGGATCATCCCCGAATCACAATAGCCAAAGTCCCTGAAATAATGATGGGCGGACATTTCACCGCCATATAAGGCATTTTCCTGACGCATTCGCTCCTTAATAAAGGCGTGCCCGGTCCTGGTCATCACCGGTACGCCGCCCGCCTGCCGCACCTGCTCTTCCGTATTCCAGGTCAGCCGAGGGTCATAGAGAATTTTGCCGCCAGGTTCTTTCTTAAGCATCTCCCTGGCCAGCAGGCCTATGATATAATAGCCTTCGATAAAATTGCCCTTTTCATCCCAAAAAAAACACCGGTCAAAATCACCATCCCAGGCAACACCCAAATCAGCTCCATGCTCACGAACAGCTCGCGCCGTCTCGGCTCTTTTTTCAGGCAGCAGAGGATTGGGCACCCCATGAGGGAAAGTTCCGTCCGGCTCATGATGGACGCGTATAAACTGGAAAGGGAGATGGGCTGTGAGCAGGTCGACAATTGCACCGGCACAGCCATTGCCGCTGTTGACCACAATCTTCAAAGGCTTGAGTTTTTGAATATCGATATATCTCAGCAGGTGCTGAACATAGCTGTGCTTGTTGTTGAAGCATTCGAGTTGGCCAGGTGCTGCTTCGAGTAGAGGCAGACTGTCGGTCGCGATCAACCGGGTCATCTCTTTGAGCCCTGATTCTCCGGTGACCGGACGAGCCCCTCTAACGACAAACTTCATCCCGTTATAATCGGCGGGATTATGGCTGGCAGTGACGATTACTCCTCCATCGACCCCAGCCGCTTCCATGCTGAATGCGGCGTGATAGATCTCCTCAGTCCCGCACAGCCCTAGATCCAGAACATACGCCCCCATATCCCGCAACCCTGAAATCAGGGCCTGGACCAGATCTTCACTGGAGAGCCGAATATCGCGACCGACAACCACTTTTTTCAGGTTATATACCGATGCAAAACTTCGTCCGATCTTCCTTGCCAGTTGAACATTCAGTTCATCCGGCACTTTTCCCCTGATGTCGTATGCCTTAAAACAGGGGAGAGATGTTGTCTCCAATTGTATTTTCCTATTATTGTTATTTTTTCTGGCTAAAATCCCTGAGCAGGGTGACAATCAGACTCCGGATGGCCGGCTCAAGATCGTCCAACTGGAAACCCGCAAGATAAAAGTTAGGATCGGTATCGCTCTTACACCACTTACTGACAGCAGCAAGCACAACTTCATCATGGTCTTTCATCCGGCTTGGCAAACTCATTCGAAGAGAAAAGGCCTCACCCACCTCAACCGGATTGTCACATATCAACATAAACCCTTTTTCGGAGATATCTACAATATGGCCGAGAATATTCCGGTTTATTCCATCAAAAACGCGCAGATAATAGACAAGATGCCAGCGGTCGGCATTACGCTTATCCATTCTGCCAAGCTCCTTTCCGATATCGGCCATCGTTTCCCCTCTATTCTCTCAGGTTGATGAGTTCAACATCTCCCACGGCACCTATTTTCTCCCCACAAATCACTACCACACCCAACACACCGACAATTTCCCGACTTTTCGCCAGAGCTCTTTTAATCCCGGCGCTGCCGCCAGAAGCCCGGCCAACATCATTACCAAGACGAGTTGCCGCGGCATCGGCAAGCGGTGTTGACCTGGCAATGACCGTAACAGAATCAGCCAGGCCAAAACTCAAGGAATGACCCACCGTCCCGGATGAGGTGCAGACTGCAATCGGCATACTATTTCCAGCCAATCTCAAGCCGGTTCTAAGACTAAGAGACGATTCACCGGCAAAAATAGCCACGGTGCAGTCCTGGCTTCTATTAATATATATATCTCCGCCGTTTTCCACCATCACTTCCTTGCAGCCGCTTTGCAGCAAACCCCGGCCGACATATTCGGCAACCGCTCCCGCCACTGCGGCCATAGGACCGACCCCGACGCTCATGCCGGCGACCAGCATTGCTTTAACAATCGGTGCAGCCAGCGAGTCGGCGGGTAGAGGCGAGAGCGACGTGGCAAATTCGGAATGCTGCCGGATGTATTTTTCAATCTGCAATCGATACTGCAGCACCAGCTTCAGGGCTAGATCGGTAACGTCGCGGTCCGCCAGGATATGCAGATCAGTTTCCTTTATTCTCACAAAGGAAGAAATAAGAGTGCCTGGATCAGGGAGAGCTCGATATGTACGCTCTCTATATGACTCAGGTTTTTTGGCTTTACCGCGCTTCACAAGAGAGTAATTATTTTGGTACGGGTTTCGTAACTTCAATCTCTTTTCCGGCTGCGGGCTGTTCTTTTGCAGTTGGAATGAGAAGATCCTTCACCGCATCAATAGCGATTGCCGGTTTCTGTTGAAGAAGCGCCTTTCGCGCATCTTCATCCCGGATCAAGGTCCGGGTAAACTCAGCCGCATTATTCAAGCTATCGCAGGTCACACAGGTTTTGAGCATCTGACTTTCCGGGGCGAGAATTGTGCCGAGACCTATATGCAGCAGAACCGCCAGAATGATCGCCTTGGCAAAACCAACCACTGCGCCAAGCAGATGATCGAACCAGCTGGTAATAGTCATTTGAATAACAAAGCCCATGGCCTTGCCGATGAGCATTACCACCACGTAAGTGATGACAAAGAGGATGACATAACTGGTAAGAAAGACTACTTTGGGGTTTTCTGATATGTCGCGTAAAACAGGAAAAATCCGGTCGTGGTATTGGCTGGCTGCGAAATAACCAAGATAGAGAGCGACGAAGCCGGTCACCTGTTTGAGCAACCCCAGCCACATGCCTCGTCCAACAAGGAGAACGAAGAGGCCTAAAATGACCAGGTCGTATGTTGTCATACCTGCAAATGCGTGCATAAAAGACCTCTGCTCACAATATATTGAGCGCCTTAGAAAATTTTAGCCCAGGCACTTTGCTTTTTTTCAGGGTTTGACCTGCCTTAGGACCTCATCCCTACCAGAAAAAGTTAGCAGGAACTGTTGAAATTGCAAGCCTTTTCTTATGAACACCAAAATTTCAAAAATGGACATACAGCTCAAGAATCTTTTCCCCGAACCAATCAAAAAAGGGGTAAGTGAAATTTTTGGCGAACCATCAATCAATCCGGTTCTCCTTCGTCTCCTGCCTGCACATATTACCGCAGGGCAACTCTATGAAGCAGCAGGCTTAGCAGAGCAGTTAACCAGTATAGAAACCACCATTTATAACGGCTACAGGTTAAACAAAAGGCGGGCGGAATATCTCACGGGGAGAATCTGTGCCAAAATAGCTGTTCAAGGTTTTTTAAGCCAGGCCAAAATTCATCCAAGACCACTATTACTGCCGGAAATTGAAATCGCCAACACCGAAAATGGTCGACCAACAGCCCATATTCTTGCGCAAAAAAGCAATTCGCTGAAGATGGATATTTCAATATCGCATAGTGGCAATTACGGTGTCGCAATAGCTGCGGGATCACGATGCGGCATTGATTTACAGTTGCAAAAGACGACCTTGCTGCAAGTGCAGGAAAAATATTGCCATGCGACAGAACTCAGATTGCTTGAAACCTTTCTACCTGACTATGGCGCACTAACAAGACAGACAATTTTATGGGCCGCCAAGGAGGCGGGGAAAAAAGCCTTAAGCCATTGGCAAATGCCCGGATTCTTGGACTTGCAGGTGTGGTCGCTCAAAATATTTTCCGACTACATTACCATTTTCTTGCGGGTAAACAATACCAAGCACACCCTGCTGCCTGGCGAAGTAACCGTTGCGGCTGGTATTTTTAGAGATTACGCGCTGGCGATTTGTCTGATACGTGAGGAGGCCGACAATGCCCGAACTCCCTGAAGTCGAAGTTGTCTGCCGAGGGCTCCGACCGTTTCTGATTGGTCACACTGTCAACGCCATTCACTGGAGCGGCAAGAAGCTGCGTCATCCGGTCCAGCTGGAAGCCATGCAGCTGGCAATGATCAATCAGAAAATCACCACGGTCGATCGCCGAGCAAAATTCCTGCAGATCAGCCTCTCATCAGGTGCGATGCTCATCATCCATCTGGGCATGACCGGAAACCTGGGAATATTTCCACCTTCAACCAGATACGCCAAACATGACCATGTGTGGTGGTCCCTCGACAACGACACCGAACTTCGCTATAACGACAGCCGTCGCTTCGGCTCCATCCGATTGCTCCCCCCTGAGGAAGTGACGAACAGAGAAGACACGATCTTCAAAACAGCCGGTCCGGAACCGTTCAGCGATACGTTTTCCGCCAAATATCTGCACGCACTAGCCAAAGGCAAGAGCCTGGCTGTCAAACTCTTTATCATGACCAATCAAAACGTCGCTGGAATTGGTAATATTTACGCCAACGAGAGCCTTTTTGCAGCGGGCATACGGCCGACGAAGAAGGTCCAGACCATCACCCTGAAAGAATGGGACCGCCTGGTAATCGAAGTCCGCAGGGTTTTGGGTTACGCCATCGAATGTGGTGGATCAACCATCAGCGACTTCCTCAATGCCAGCCAGCAGCGGGGATATTTTCAGATCAATTTCAAGGTCTATGGCAGGGCGGGAGAAACATGCGCCGTATGTTCCAGTAAGATAGAAAAACAAACACTTGGCGGGCGCGCCAGCTACTTTTGTCCGCATTGCCAGAAATAAGCGAATTTCGGCAATCTGCATTTTTTAGCCTTTCAGGTGATAAACTCCCGCCAACAGACCAGGCAGCACTACAAACTGTTCATTTCTCAAAGTCAAAAACTATTCATATCGATAGCCAGATGCACGTCAACCAGTTCATTTTCTGGGTAATGTGCCTGCCCCGGTGGCAGCAGAACGAAGCAATTCCCCAATTCAAACTGCCTGGCAATACGTACGGTACATCTCCCATCCGTGAGCGTCAGCACTCCGTCTTTGAGTTGGAGAACATCATTTCTCTTTATTTTGACAGCATGCTGCAGATTCGCCTGTACCTTTTTGGGCCATACATCTTTCCCCCCTTGCATTGCATAAAGTGCCGGTCCGATCAACTCATTGAGGAGGGTTCGAACGGCATGAGGTGGGCCAGGCAAACCAAAACAAAAAGTCCGTCCCAAGATACCAAAAAGAACGGATTTCCCAGGCCGCATTGCAATCGCATTAAAAATTACCTTTCCACCGGCCTCGACAAAGGCCCTTTCGACCAGGTCGTATTTCCCAGGCCCCATCCCCCCGGTAGTGATCATTGCATCCAGTTGTCCTTCCACTTTAACCTTTAAAAAAAGGTTGAGCAGTTCCTGTTTACTATCTTTTAGTATACCCATATTTATCGGACAGGCGTTTACGGAAGCGAGCAATCCCCCTAGAAGAAATGAGTTGGACGAAAATTTCTGACCATTAAGAAGCACTTGAGAGCCGGGGATCAGTTCACTTCCGGTGCATATATAGCCGACAGACGGCCTTGCTAAAACTGAAACTGCGTGCACTCCGCAGGAAGCCAGCAACGCAAGATGCCCCGTCTGCAACGCAACTCCTTTTTTGACAAGCCTCTCACCCACAGCTATTTCGCTCCCCATTCTGCGAATGAATATTGCAGTTTCCTCCAATGAACTTTTATCAATTATGATAGATCCATTTTTTTCAACACACCTCTCATGCGGTACAACACGTGCACCTCCATTCGGCACGCATCCGCCGGTCATGATCCGGCAGGTAGTGCCAGGCAACAAGCTCTTTTCAGAGGGTTTACCTGCCGGTATCTCCTGCACAATCTGGTACCGAATCGTTTCTGCTTCAGAATCGACAACTGGACCAATTACAAATCCGTCACGAGTCGATTCATCAAAAGACGGCTGGGGTATAACTGCGGCAATATCAGCTGAACTAATCCGGCGCTGAGCATCATGCAGGCCAACGGTCTCATCAGATAACCGAGATATTAATGATAGAATTTTCAGTAGTGCCTGTTGAAAGCTGAAAAGATTCTTGTCGTTTCTATTCATAGTACGAGGATAGTCAGAAGAAATTTACGAAAGGGAGCTATTCCCCGACTAAAGAACACAATGGACAGAAGGTTTCATCATATTTTTTTGTATTTTCATTACCTTTCTCTTCAGGCAAATGCATGACCCAAATATCGTGACGGCGAAATACGTAGAGGAGACCGGAGCTATTGAATCACGTGAGAAAACATTGCAGCCCAGCCGCGCACTTTTTGCGCTCTCCTGCCAATATAAATGAATGACCAATTCTAAAGGCTCTTTTATCTACTTGTAATTACCCTTAAACATATTATATCCGCCAATGGCACGCCCATTGCTTAAGCACACGTGACTTAATAAGAATCTTCCAAGAAGTTTATATGGATTGGAGATTAAAATCGTGAAAAAAGTATCTGCTGCGGGTGAATAAACCTCTCGAAGAGATACGTTTGGACATCGGGCAAAAACAACGATAACCAGTGAAGATTAAATGATTTATCCTTCCAAGATGAAGGAAATTTCTTTTACTTCGCTCAATTAGCAATCTTGCGGGTTAAAAAATGAAAAACAAACTGCTGTTTCTGTTACTTACACTTTTGGTCATCCCCTCCATTTCAATTTCTGCTGAGATGCGCGCCGTGGATATAGAATTTTCTTATTCGGTCCCAGACCATTTGGCAAAACAGCTGGTCGGCTATAAATTGTATAAGGAAAATGTTGAAGTGTGTGCAACAAAGGACCCGAGTTCATCGAAAATATCCTGCCAGTTTCCCTCAGAAACAGGATCATTCAATTTCTCCCTCAAAGCGTATTACACCAACGGCACAGAAAGCCCGCCATCACCATCTTTTGCATATACCATAGCAGCAGTGACTGAAACACCGGCACTGTCCCCAACCTCCGCGACAGCACCGATTGCAGTGGTTTCTTCCTCAACTGCCGCCGGTAATGCCCCGTTGAACGTGTCCTTCAACGGAACTTCCTCGACCACTGGCAATGCATCAATAGTGAGTTACAACTGGACATTTGGCGACGGGACCCAGGCTACCGGCCAGACGACTTCTCATACCTTTACAACCCCAGGAACATATTCTGCCACACTCACTGTTGTAGACAATAAAGGGCTGTCTGGCACAATAAATACCCCTATTATTGTAGCTGGAACAGCATCCGCAAACAAAACGCCCACCGCTGCCACAACATCTGCCGACCAGAACCAGGAGGCGACAGCCAGCACCACAAAGGCCATTGATGGCAAGGCCGCTCCTACTGACAAGAACTTCAATGTTGAGATTGGCACCGTAAGCATCGACCAGGAATGGGTCAAAGTGCTCTTCAAGAACAGTTTCAGCGAACCTATCGTTGTTGCCAGTCCGCCTACTGTAAACGAAACCCAACCAGCCCTGGTTCGCATTCGCAACATCGACAAGGAAGGGTTCGAAATCCGTATTCAAGAATGGGATCATCTGGATGGATCTCATGCACCGGAAACCGTCAGCTATGTTGTACTCGAAAAAGGCATATATACCCTCGACAACGGAATAAAGGTAGAAGCAGGCAGTTTTACCGGCACCACTTCCTTCCAGCAGGTTACCCTGAAACAAACCTATAATGACACCCCGGTCATTCTCACCCAGGTCGTTACGGATAAAGAAACCGATGCGTTAACCAACAGGGTGCAAAATATTGATCAGATCTCATTTTCCCATAAGGTACAACAGCAGGACTCGACCCCAAACACCCACCCTGAAGCTGAAACCGTCGGCTACATCGCATGGGAACCGGGTCAGGGTGAAGTATACGGTCTTCTGTTTGAAGCCGGGATCACGGCCAGAAGTGTTAATCAGGACTGGTTCAATCTCACTTTCCAGACTGCGTTTCCAGATCTGCCATTCTTTTTTGCCGGTATGCAGACTACCTATGACAATGATACTGCGGCATTGCGTACGCAAAAAATGACGCAATCCGGCACTCAGATAAAAATTGAGGAAAATCAGTCTTCGGCTACGAGAACAAGACGCAGCAGTGAAGTTTTAGGTTACTTCACCATCGGGTCCGCTGTAAAAAAATAGCGCAGCTACGACCTCCCAATTCATCGAATTGGGAGGTCCAAATCCGTACAGCAGTAATATCCCTCCGGATGGGACCCATTTAGGCCACAATAGACACCACACCTGGATCGCGACATCCATCACCAGGGTGTCAGTGTGATGCAACCTCCAAACGACAGAAACTCTCCTCTCGCTCTCTGTACGACCTTTATTTCACCCAGCAATACATCTATCACTTCTGGAATTACCGATATCAGCCATTGCGATATCAACCTTGCCCCAAGTTATCCGGCATTGAGCTTCATCCTCAATGCCGGAAGACACTCATAATTTTTCACCTCCGTTTCAGCCTCAACAGCGACAAACAATTACGATATATCAACTCGTAGCACGAACGACCGGTTTAATTACGATTCCGTAATGATCCTTACACAACGACACGCCATTTCTTAAGGAAAATCACAGCAGCCATTCACTTTTCATCCCGACTAACATATCGATATTTAATTAAAATAACATAATGACGTTCAGCATCGTCGGGGCTGGCACATTTTGTGCTCTCAGCCATAAACAGAATGTCTCAGTCATCTCGCCCAACCAAGGATGTAACCAGAAGGGGCGTACGATTATTAAATGTTTATTAAAGGTCGTCTAAAATTATGAAAAATAAACCACTGTTATTTTTAGTTCTCCTTCTTCTCTTCCCGACCCTTTCAACAGGTGCCGAGATGCGCATGCTGGACGTTGAGTTTTCCTATACTGTCCCGGACCAGCTGGCAAACCAGCTTGTCGGCTATAAGTTGTACAGGGAAAACGTTGAGGTGTGTGCAACGACGGATCCAAGCGTTGCTAAAATATCCTGCGAATTTCCCTCAGAAGCGGGCTCGTTCGATTTCGCCCTCACAGCATATTTTGCAAACGGGACAGAAAGCCCGGCATCACCATCTTTTTCATTTACCATACCATCAGTGCCTGTACCACCCACTCCGGCTCCTACCCCGTCGACACCACCAATTGCAGTAGTTTCTTCCTCAACTGCCGTCGGCAATGCCCCCTTGAATGTGACCTTTAGCGGGGCGTCCTCGACCACCGCCAATTCATCAATAGTGAGTTACAACTGGACATTCGGAGACGGAACCGAAGCTACTGGTTCGACGACATCCCATACCTTTACAACCGCAGGAACATATTCTGCCACGCTCACCGTCATTAACGACAAAGGGCTTTCTGACAGTATTAGCACTCCTATCATCGTCACCAGCACAGCGCCTGCAAACAAGGCACCCATCGCTGCCATGTCAAGCGATCTGTCCCAAGGGGCAGCACCTCTGATCGTTTCCTTTGACGGTTCGAAATCTTCTGATTCCGACGGATCCATCGTCTCCTACAACTGGAATTTCGGTGATGGCACAACAGGAAGCGGTCATGCAGTTCAGCACTCTTACACGAATGCAGATACCTATACTGTCTCTCTGCAGGTAACCGATGATAAAGGTGCGACAGCGAGTACAACGAAGACCATTGAGTGCCAGCCTGCTGTTACCAATAATAACTTTAACATAGAGGTC
>JBBRDD010000118.1:0-15135 GCA_038204235.1 Desulfobulbales bacterium | reverse complement strand
TAATTTATACCATGCCGCAATTGCCGCAACCGGGGCAGGAAATTTTTTTATATCGAAAATAACGATAATTGGTCATGACTCGGGCAGCCAGTACCCGTCAACAATTTATGGTAATCACCGAACCGACTGTCGATTAATCCTGTATGGAGTTTTTTATATTTATGCCGGAACGTCATCGGACCACATCGCTGCCTATCATTGGCCGAATGCCAATAATAGGATATACAATTGCGTTTTTAAAAATATCAAAATGTCTACAGCTTGGGAGGATGTAAACAGTTTTACCGTTGTAAATACGATAACAAACGGAGGATTGGGTCAAAAAATTATTGATGGTGGGAATAACTGTATTGCAGGGGGAAGCGGGACAAATCTAAATTATACAACTTATGGTGATGCGGGGATATTTGTTGCGACCGACTCGGCTGAGTTAAAAGAGGGATCTCCGTGTATTGGGGCTGGTGTTACAATTGCGGGTTATGACGGAACAGCACAGCTTGATATCGGATGTGCAAACCTGAAAGCAATGTCATTCTTTCCAAAAAGGATGGCCATTTCTTTAAATAGTGGTGAGCAGCTCCCGGTTGAAATTGAGTATTGGGATTCGTTAAACGAAAAAGCAGTACTTTATACAAAAGTTCCTCTTTACGCTGGGTCGGCGGATACCGAGCTTGTTTTATCCTGGGATACAAACCAATCTGATAATGATTCATATATAGGTTTTACTGGATCTCCATCGGCGCAGCAAGTGTGGGATGACTGGTTTATTGGGGTGTGGCATATGTGCCAGATACCTGTTAATGGATCTCCCTCTATTTTAGACTCAACTGGAAACAGTCTGAACGTTATACCTAATGGTGTAATGGATGCATCCGATCTTGTCGACGGATTGGTGGGAAAGGCACTGGATTTTGATGGCGTTAACGATTATTTGACAGTGAGCGATAGTCCCCTTTTTGATGTTTCTAATTTAACAATAGAGGCATTGATATATCCGATTGCCGTCGAAAATCGTGGAATTTTTGATAGAAGCTCTTTATCTAATTCTCAAGGATTGTGTCAACTAAGCGTCGCCAGTACAGGACAAGGGTGGTATTTTCGGGTAAATGGTTCCTCTACGGAAAATGATGGTCAGATTTCGGGTGGAGTACCTGTTGCAAACAATTGGTATTATAACGCCGGCACACAGGACGACGCATACCAAACCTTATACCTTGATGGTGCAGTATTAAAACAAGATCCGCAAGTCATGCCTCCGATTGTGTCGTCACTCCCCATTGTTATCGGCGCTTATTATTCAACAGGATATTGTTTCAAGGGTAAAATTAATGAGGTGCGATTTTCTAATGTTGCTCGGTCTGCCGATTGGATAAAGCTTACCAATCTTTCCCTTACCAACCATCTGATAACTTTTTCAGAAGTTATAAATTCGATATATATTTCCGCCATTCTCAACCAGCCGTATAACATTACTCCAGACATTTTCCTAGCGATCCTGGAACAGTCCTACTCGGTTGCCGCCGACGTCGGAATTTCTGTTGAGCAGATCTACTCCATGGTCATGGAGGCATGGCTCAGCCAATATTATGGCGATGTCCCCTGGCTACGGAAAACGCTTGAACAACCCTATCAATCCGTAAATATCCTGCAAAAATCCCTTGTCCAGCAATGGGGAGCAGCACTTGAACTGACTTCAACTTCAGAGCAGCCCTGGTCCATGCCGGACATGCTGCAGCTGGTAAGCGAGCAGCGCTACGGTATCACCACGGCAGTGCTGCACAAAACCGCCGAGCAGCTCTACCATATCAACCAGCATTCCACCCTGTTTGCCAGCTCTTACCAGGCCTATGCCATTGCCGGCGAAACGGCGTCTCTATACCTCTTTGACACCAAACTTTTTATCAATGGCGAGCAGATTGCTTTCTCTTCCATCGAGTGGCAGTCAACCGATGCAGAATATTACTGGAGCTGTGAGGCTGTTTTACCGAGCCGGGAGATTGCTGCTAAATGTGCTGACGGCGCTGAAATGCGCATCGATTCGGCGGGCGAGTCCTATTATTTCAAATGCTACGGCGGCTGGCTGCTGGATAAACGGTTCGGTTCCGAGTCCTATCGGGTGCAGGGCTATAGCAAGGCTAAGGATCTGTCACTTGGCAAACCACTCTCCGGCGATATTCCCGGCGGCATGGCCTCGCGGATCGTCGCCGATCTGGCAGCGGTTGATGGTATTTCCGTCGACTGGCAGATGGCCGATGGTTTTATCCAGGACGGCAAGCTGGTGGCCAATGACGAGACCAGGCTCGAGGTGATCAGAAAGCTTGTCTGGGATGGCGCCGGCAAACTACGGCCAACGATTGACGGTAATCTCATTGCGGCATACGAGGAAGAAATCGCCATTCCGGACTACCCCACCGTCAGCCCGGCAGAGACAATCAATGCCCGACTTGAGCGGATATCGACCAGCGAGCAGCGTGACGAGCAGCCGGGTTACAATCGCTTCATCGTCAGTGATCAGCTCGCCAGTGGCGAGAGCCGAAATCTTGTTAAGCAGATGATCGACAGCCGGACAGCCGAGATACGGATGTATGTCACCCCGATGCGCCCAGGGCAGGAATTTGCTTTGACCCATACCGGACCGGCAACGGTCACCATCGAGCCGTTTGGCGTGGTCAGTGAGCAGATTACCGGGGAGCTGGTGGAGATCAAAGCCGGTGCAGGGAGAACAGGCAACCCGGTTTATGGCATTGTCGATAAAGCCTGGCAGGCTGCCAATCTTGGCACCATAAATTTTGCCGAAGACGGCCTGCTGGCAACCGAGATCAAGGAGTACAGCTTGGTGGAGCTGAGCTATGTCACCAGGTATCACCGATGGATAGCCCGGCATCCGTCTGTTGCCAATGTCCAGTTTGTGGCTAAAGAGGTTGATGAGGTGAGCGCATGAATGTTGTCGATACCCTAATCGTCAATTTTGGTGAAGCAGTGGCGACTGCGTCCGGCTCCATCATTGCCGAGTGGGATGACAGCCTCAATCTCGATGCCGGCGGAGAGGTCAAAACGCAGTTTGTCCCTGGTGATGAGATTTTTCTCCTCGTCCATCATGATGCCGACGTGTCCATTGTCGATGTCAAACCCACTGCCGGATCGCTGAGCAACCTGGGCAATATCCAGCTGCAGCGGATCCAGGAGATTGGCTGGGGAAATATCGACGATGAGCAGCAGTTGACCTACAATCCAACCGGCAATCTTGCCTTTGCCTGGAAAGGCCGGGTGGGCCTTGCCCCGGTAAAAAACGGCAAAGCCGTAACTCTCGGCAGCTCGTTTCCCTGCCTGGCCCTGGTCAGCTACGGAGTCGACTTTACCCGGTACCGGCTGCAGACACCGATCATGACCCTGGCCAAAGACGAGACGTTCCCCTTGCGGGTGTATATCTACTACCAGGAGACCGGGGCATGAGTCTGACTATCGAGGTGGTGCGCGAGTTGGGTGATAACCCAGGTCCGGATATCGTCTGCAGCTACTTTGCCAGTGAGCAGACTTTTCGGCAGGCCGGCAGGGTGGCAATCGACAAGGCCACAACCGGCCTCAAACTGGTCACCATCACCCTGCCTGGTATGCGCAAACATGTCCGCGTTGGCCGGGTGATCAAGATCATGGATGGTGGTATCGAATACCGGGCTAAGGTCAAATCGATCCTTTTCAATCATGGCAGGCAGTCGGATGGCACACCGTACGCCACCTGCTCAATGGGCCTGCGCATGATGGAGGTTGTATGAGTCAGGAGATCCTGCAAAGGTTACTGAAACCGGCAGAGCCGGTGCGGCGGTTTGGCGAGGTAGTGGAAGTCAAACCGGATGGTCGTTATGTGGTCAAAGACGATCAGGAGCGCACGTTTACCATTGACGGCGATAAAGGATATCTCCCCGGCATTCAGGTTGTGGTTATCGGTGGGCGAATCGTCGGACTTGGGTTGCGCAAACCGGCAAGTAAAGTCTTTCGAGTTTAGCAGATGTTGAGATGTGAGATGCACAAATAGGACGGGACGGGGATGTTAGAGCATCCCCCAACCACTCATCCGTGCGCGAACACGGAAGGGGGCGACAGGGTTCACCTGCGTAAGTCCCGATGCTGGGGAAAAGCATGGCGGGAGTTGTAGCAGATGATTCTGGAAAATTAAAGGTAAAAGATGAAAGGAGTTATTCCATATTTCGGCGGTAAATCAAGACTGGCAAAAACCATCATCAGCAAGATTCCTGACCATACCTGCTACGTAGAGGTATTCGCAGGTGGCGCAAGTGTATTCTTTGCCAAAGAACCATCACAGACAGAAGTGATAAACGATCTGGATAAAGATCTGGTCACTTTATACCGGGTAATCAAGCATCATCCGGAAGAACTCTATCGGCAGTATAAATTCAGTCTGGTATCACGTTCCGAATTTGATCGGGAGCAGCAGGTCAATCCGGAAACCCTCACCGATGTGCAAAGGGCTGCAAGGTATCTTTTCCTGCAAAAATGTGCTTTCGGTGGCCACGTGACCGGGCAAACATTCGGGACAGCCACAACTGGCAAACCACGATTCAACCTGCTCACCCTGGAATCAACGATCGAGCAAGCCTGGCAGCGCCTCATTAATGTCCAGATTGAATGCAAGGACTTCCGCGACCTCATTCCCCGATACGATCGGCCCCATTCGCTATTCTTTCTTGATCCACCATACTGGTGCATCCCCGGTTACAGGCATGATTTTCAAGAGCAAGATTTTGTCGACCTGGCCAATATCCTTCAGAACATTAAAGGCAAGTTTCTTATGACCATCAATGACACTCCGGAGGTTAGAGCGATTTTCAAGCAGTTCACCATAAAGGAGACCACTCTGAAATATTCAATGAGCACAAAGGCTGAATCAAGGGCAAAAACTCGAATTGAGCTGCTGGTTTCAAACTGCATTTAAAAGTGGTAAAAGTATCTAAATCGTGAATAAATACATTGAAGAGAAAAGATGCACACTCTTTTTGCCGAGAATTTTCTTGAACGAAAATTTACCTGTCTTTTCATTGGTGCTTAATTGAAAAATGCATTCGAGATGGATTCTGATGTTGAAAAGCTAAAAAATGAGATTCACCGAAAAGTCGGGAGGAATACCCTCCTGTTTCAAAGGCTTGAAATGCTGTTGAAGCATCTTGTGGTAAAGGGAAACTTTTCGGTTCGTTTCAACTCATTGAATCTCGACGAATTATCTGCGCAACAACAAATTGAACAAAAAGAGAATTCTGTTGTTAAAAAACCCATGGGATGTGTAAAGGAGCAGTTCAAAAAGACCGTTCTCACAGAACCTAAAATGTTTCCAGAGGAAATTGGTGTAGGGAGTGGGGACTGTGTTATATCAAGTAATATTTCTTATGGAACAAGTCATTCACAAAAGGACCTTAGTGAGAAGCTGAATTTGATAGTCGCTGACCGAAATAAGCTCATCCATGAATTTTATACCTCATTCGATACTAGTACTCGAGAAGGTTGTATTGAATCGGAATTGTATCTCGACCAACAGTATAAAACCGTACTGCCCGTGTTTGAAGAATTAAAAAATCTGGCGATAAAATACATAGAGATTTCTAAAAAAGGACTTGAACGTTTACACGACCTTACCAGATCAAACGAGTGGTTGAATTTTCCCTGTGTGACAGAACTAGTTGTGAATTTCTATCTTTTTGCAATTGCTATGAAAAAGGCGGATATTTTCGGATGGGCAAGCCTTGCTGACGCTAAAAAATTTCTCTGCCAACAATTCCCAATGGCACTCAAGGAATGCCAGGAAAAATTTGGGCTTCTATCCATCAAAAAGATACTTCTTAAAATCGGTTATTTCGATCTCCTGTACCTTCCAACCGGAAAGGAGAGATATGTTGTCCTTTATCGCTTTAAACCACAATACAGTATTGAAAGTGATAATGGTGAGCTTTACTTCTGTGAGCTCATACAAGATTCAGAAGGGGAATCTATCTGCAAGGTTAGTCTCAGTATGAGTGTCAAACATGTTCCTGATTCGCTAATGTCACCAAACTAACAACAGAAGAGTAGCGGGAATAATGCCAGATATTCTCTGGAAGAATCTTAAGCCATTACATGCTCCATTGCGAGCACACTTTGGGATCAGTTCCTAGTTCGATCGGCTCAGTAATTAGCTGAACCTATGTTCTGTTCATCCCATCAAAGGGTTGCCAAGGGACATCTTTCTACACTCAGCATTGCGATGTGCTGAAAAATACGATTTTTTGATTGATTATCATTTTGTCTAATGTTCGTTGGTCACAATGTCAGGTAAGTACTTGTTATTTCGTTGCCTGTGTTTTAAAGATAAGACAAAATAATCTATTTTGTCTCATGTAGGAAAACAAATTAGTAGAAACAAGATACCACAAATAGCTATCTCAAGGAGATAGCGAAAAAATTATTCTGTCTGCCACCTCTCCTTTCGGTTATGATGCGTTGTAAGATATGTTGACTTTTTAAGTCCTCTATGGAGGTCGCAAAAAGACGCTGCTTTTCTGTACAATACCTAAATCGGAGTGATACGACTATCAACAGAATTACTTGTTAAACATGACTAAGGTGAAGATGGAGCAAGACGAATTTTTCCTTAAAGTTTCAAGGGCGCTGTCTGGATGCCAGATGGTAGAAATGGAGTTAAAGCTTTATCTTGCTAGTGCTGTGGCTCTTATAAAAAAGCGACTTGGGAATAGAATGGCATTTGAAATGACGGGTGATGACTATCAAAATTACTCGCTTGAAAGGCTTATAAATACGTTTAAAAAGTTTACGGACAATAAAGATTTAGTTAAGCGGCTGAATAAATTTAAAGATGAACGTAATTTTTTAAGCCATAAAGCGATTGCTACATGCATGGATAAGCATAATGGCTACCAAAAGTGGACGGCCACCTCCCTTAATGAACGCTTGTTTAACATTGAAAATGAGGCTTTGAGTCTTTTTCATGCCATCAATGATGAATCCGCAAAGTTTTTCGGATATTTGTACTTTGAGGATCAATCCTAAAGAGGATTCCGACGAAGTCTCTAAAAATGCTGCCATCATCAACACACCCTCATACAAGGAGCAAAAATGAAAAATGGACTTTACAAGGTATCCTTCCAAACTCAGCTAGGCCAAGGTGCTGGAATTGTCGTAATTAGTAACGGAGAAATAAAAGGTGGTGATTCATCTATGTATTATGTTGGCACATTTCAAGAAACCGACAATAAAATAACTGCATCCCTTCGAGTTGGCAAGCATTCTGACTGTCCCGGCTTAAGATCTGTGTTTGGGACAAACGATGTCAACGCAAAGCTACAAGGGCCATCAACTAGCAACTCTGCAATGATTCAAGGATATGCTGCTGAAGCTCCAACGGTTCTCCTGAAGGCGCAATTAAATCTGATTGAGTAGTTCTGTTATCAATCATCCCGCCCTGTTTCCGATAACCGGGCAATCAACTCAGCCATTAGATTTTAGTGAGTGAATATGAACGAATATCATATACTTGATCGTAGTAATAGGCTCAAGTCTGGAATAATACTCGAAACTGATGCCGATTATTCAAAACTACAAAATTGCTTTTAGGTTTACTTAAAAAATGTTCGAGTTACTTCGTCCGAAAAACCTTCCAACTGATCGGGAGGTGATGCGCGAAATTTACGACACATATTCGGTCGACTATCCGGGAAACGAATTCGAGGAAGGTAAACCGGGACCAAACGATCCACATATAGAAATAGATATACCACTTATAGCGAGAAAGTTAGGTTGTCGCCCAGAACTACTACACGGGATTTTATACTTCCATTTAAATGACAAGTATGGATACGAAGATCGCGATAAAGTCTTTGTTCGCATGTTTGAGAAGAAAGTTGAGGCAGAAACAAACTGCATAAAAACAAACTGCATAAATTTTCCGTATTTAGCTTCTAAGCTTGCCGCTTTAGAAGAGGAACACCGAAAAATGCTTTTAACTCGGTGGATATCAATCATGTCAATTATCATTTCGTGTTTCGCACTTGGAACACGAATTTTCGGGGCGGAACTATGAAATCTGAGTGAGAGAGTAAGGGCTGGGTCGTTTTGTTGTTAGAACACAATTGATAAAGGGAGCAGATATGAAAACATCCATCTTTACAATTCTAATCATTCTAGCATCAGCAATGTCTGTTGGGGCTGAAACATATTGCCAGAATATCAATAGAACCAGAAGTGTTGTCAACGCTGAACCTTTGGCGCAAGTCATGAACAAATGGTTGAAACAAAGAAACATTAGTTATCAAACAACTACCAAAGAAATGACAAATACTATAAAAAATTTTTGCCAGTCAAATCCATCTGCAACAGCAGATGACGCAACGAATCATCTAAATACTATTGTTGACGCTTTGACTTCCGTGAAATAATTGAAGGTAACCAACTTGTTGAATTTCACAATAAGGAGTCTTTGCAATGCCGTCATTTGTAACAAAAACTCTTCTAACCGCTCTCGTCATTAGTGTGCTGCAGAGTGCTGCACAGGCATCACCTGAGCCCTGCGGATCGGCTAGCATTAAATCGAAACAAACACTTCGAGTGAATGGATCAGATGTAGTTCTTCGATCAGCTCCAAATTCAAAGAGTGAAAAACTAATAAACCAGAAGGCTTCTCAAATTCTCAAGACTATCCACTACTTGACAATTGACAACACTGTTACCGTGGTCGAGGAATGCACTCAAGGCAAATGGTCAAGAGTCCATGTAAAAGAACCTGATTGGTTGCAAGAATCCCATATTGGATGGGTACAAAGCAGTTCACTTCGGGGGCAAAAAAAAGACAGCAGCGGCATCGTCGAATTTACCGAAGCTGACTTTATTTGGGACAAGAATACATCTCCTCACAAAAAAACAATTGTTGCGGGTGTCAATAAAGTTCATAGAGAGAATTCACGTTGCAAAACAATTGATCCAGGGACAGCCTACATTTCATCGAGCAAGGGCAGCCCTTCTGATCCGGTCTTTTATGTCACCTGCGGTACCGGTGCGAATGTCTTTAATGCGTTTTTCTCCAAATCAGAAGTTTCAAGGGGCACAATGTTGGCAGCATCCAAACATATCGATCGTAGCCGCGCTATTAATCTGTGCGAATCATATGCACAGTCAAAGGCAATCCACCCAAGCACATTCAGTTTTTCACATGTTATGGATTTGTCTGTGAACGAGCATCCAAACGGCAGAACAACTGTTACTTCCTCTTTCATAGCTAAGAACAGCTTCAATCTGGGACTGAAACACAATATCCGTTGCCTTCTGGATACCAGCGGCTTGATTGAGGCGAACATTTCGGAAGCAAAGTGAAGAACAACCCATTCCCATCCTTTTCGTTGGGGGACAAACTTAGAAAAAAGTCCAATGGAGAACGGGTGGTTTTGCTCGTCAGTATGACAGCTCTAGCCCTGCAAACTTATTGTCGTCCAACCCCGCAATATGCGGATAAATGGAAAAAACCATCCGAACCAGAATATCAAGCATTAATAAAGAACATATGCCCCCCTATTGATCTTGTTGATCGGAGTGACATAAGACAAAACAATTCATTCTGTCTAATGTTTTAGCATCAATGTGGGACAACAATATTTGAAGGTTGCCAGACCGAACCTTAAATAATTTGGCATGTACCTCAACGAAACATATCTACTGAGCGTGGATGGCCTGCAACAGATCGTTCCCCTAGCAAAATCTAAACAACACCTGCCCTTAGATTATTCCAGATTATCTGAAGGCGATGTTTACGACGCCAAGTAAGTGGAAAGTTCGTTTCACCACCTACTGCCAGTTGTCATTCGCATGAAATGTTTCTACGTTTACATGGAAATGCTGCTACGTTTACGTGCAAACTTACAGTTCCCACAAGTACCTTTTTAAAAAATCTGGCAACTGACAAATTTAAAACAAAATTACCCCTGCTTTATCATCTTCCGCCCCGTCATGATGATTTTAGATATTCCCATCTCCCCATCTCACTGAACCGTCGTTTTCGGCAACCACAGCACATTTTGCCCTATCCTGGAGTGCAACAGCAAAATAGCTGCTCATGGTATAGGAAGAAATATAAGATGGAAAGGACTCGGTTAAAAGGAGTAGAAGGCGACCAATTTAATACAATCCTCTGCAACGCTTGAATGAACTTCAGGAAGCTGATGAAATTCATTCAAGGTTTATTGCGCCAGCTTTTTTGTTGGATTTTACCCAGCTGCGATTATTCGTAAAAAGGTCGCGTCAGCTCGCTGCCTAAGAATTGGCCTTTTCAGGGTCGGCTAGACTAGTCTTACTCATTCCTGAAAACCAATGGAACTGACCAATCAGGCAATTTTTCCCGCAATGCGCTGATTTCGTTAATTTTATACTCTTTCAAAGGCTCACATGGTTTATTGGCAAACAATTCATTTTTTCTAGGATAAATACATGTGGGTCTGACAACACAATCATGACACGGTATAGTTTCATTCATAAAAATCCAATGTTTAGCCTGTGCCACTGCAATCAAAAAAACTGTTTCAAGTACACTCTTCCACTCATTCATACCCTTCGATACACGAATATTGGAATCCACCACAGTCAAATCCATCTCATAGGATGAACCATTTTCTATCCAAAAATTACATGTATACTTATAAGCACAGTCAACAAAATAACCCTTTTCATCATATTGTTGGTACATAAGTCGACTGGCTGGCACTATTCTGAAGCACCCATATTCTTCATAAATTGAGACGCGGATCAATTCCGAGGCAAAACTATCCGGTGTTAATCCTCCTAAAATTTGAGCTGTTTTTTCTGGATTTTTCAAATTCTCGTATGCCTCGATCATCAAGGAGATGATTCCTGCTGTACCGAACGGATAACCATCCGATCCACAAAAAAGCAGAATTTGGTCTTTTTCCTTCTTTGGTAACAAAAAAGATTCAGTTAAGAATTCAATTCTGATATTAGCGCGTGTTCCCATTTCTTCCTCCTAAATTGTTGGTTTGTTAAAGAGAAATGTGATCGCCGGGAGCGCAAAATAAAAAAAGCCAGTAGGAAGCTCTGTTCATGCGCAACGATCCATTCCCTTTAAAAAAGGTTTTTGACCATCACACATCAACATTCCGTTCCTTACTGACTTGAGAAAGGTAATTTGAATGTCGTGCGGATTAAATTGGTAGTTCTATATAGTGCTCAACTCAGGACGACAACCGGGCCTCAACCCCATCTTTAATCCCCGCCAAGGAATGATCTAAAAAGTTTTGTCACTCCCCGTTTGCAGAGCCTCAAGAGCATTCTGACTGAGTTTCTTTAGAACCACTGTGGAATTTAACATCACCAGCAACTTTGTCAAGGCGAGATAACAAAAAGCTGCCAGAAATGTTGATTTATCAGTAAATACAAATTGTTACCATTAATCCAACATCAGCACAGCCGATATCCCCTGTTCACCCAGTAATGCCAATCCTCGACCGCTTCTTTTGTTTCTTCTGACGCTGTACTTGCAGGTGTGAGCTGGGACAGGGGAACAGCTAAATCATTCTTCCCCCACCGGACGGTAACAAACATTTCTCTTTCGCACTCCCCTTCATCAGCCATCCCGACGACCATAACTTTATCGTCAATTTTCAAGGGTGAGATTGACCGTCGCCCACAACAAACTGCTGAAAAAGGAAATTCCATAGTATCCTTGAGATAGTAGTACCACCCCATTGCCTGCTCTTCAGGACCATAGGCATCAACGATGATCTCCATTGAGATGCGCTGTTCTCTTTCTTCGTCGAGTTCAGTTTTCATTTTTAGGTGTTCCTCATCTCAACCCCATCCAAAATATATCCAATGGGTCAGACAGCATATATTCGAGAGCTTGTTCAAATTTCATATGCAAGCCATCAAAGTCCCCAATGTGTTCCCACTTATTTCGGTGACTCCACCAAAGCACCTCAACTACATCTGAATTGTCTGCATCGGGCAGCAATCGAGCAATACGTTGGCCGTTTCCGTGAATAATTGTATAGCCTTTGTTGACAGGACTCACTTTTACAGATATCCCTTTCTGCTCAAAGTAGTCAGCCATTCTGTTGAGGAAAATGTCTTTGCATGCCATAATCTGCCCCCAATCCCTTAGATTATTTATCCGAAATAAATAAGGATAAAATCTTTCACCGATTTTTTCCTCAACTTCTATTTGTTCAATGTGAATTTTCCTGCCATCCGATAGAATTAATTAATCTAGCGACCTCATGAGCAACATAATATATATCAGTGGCATAGATTTCCTCCTGGAGCTCCCCTTCCTCATCAATATAAATCCTGGTCTCTTCCAGCACTTCTGTATTCGAAGGACCGAGACATTGATCAAAATGCCAATAACCAAGATCATATTCAAGACCGAGAGTGGCTATTCTTTCCCCGGTTCTTCTGCTTATCGAAAAGAGACAATATGTCAACCGAGCGCATTGATCGATGTATTCTCGACAGCAATTATTCGTCACGTAACCCTCTAACTTTAACAATTTCGCCGAAGTTAGTGGGGTTATCAAATAATCGCCAATAAGCGTCTCAGGCAATTTGCATTTCCATTTACTCGGTGGCCTCTCAACAGAACTCTCTGCGGTCAACTCGGTTGCAAACGTAGTATTCAAATCATCTACTGTGGCTTGAGATAGCATTTTTTACCTCCAGACATTGTTGGTGTTACTGCCACCATAAGATAAGGAACCTGGTCAACGACAATTACACTGTTTGTTGAATCTGTTCATGCACAGGTGCTTCTATAGCTTTTTCACGTAAGTAATCTTCTATTGTCATGTATCCATGCAGCTCGGAGCATGTTGCACAGAGATACCTAAACCAGTAGGGAGCACAGACAAAAAGTCCTGCTGCCGGTTCTCCATCCAGCTCACAGATTGACCGAGATTCTTCCTCAGCTTCCTGGACCAGCTTTTTGATAAAGTCGTCGGCACCTTCCATGTAAAAACTTAGTCCACCCATTTTCTGTTTGACCTGGACTACTTTGAATTGCTCATTCTCTGGACATTGAGAACGGTACTCCCTTATCCGGCAAGAAAGAGTATGGAGCAAATTAAACCAACCATCCTGGCACTCAAATCCTTGAATCAGCTGCTCTTTACTGAATAAGTCTGGAAACTCTTGGAACAATCTCTCTGTCTTCTCTGGATGCATACATGACTCCTTTTTTCTACATTCAGTTTCGAATCTTTTTCATCCTACAATTCCACTATACAATACGAGGGGTATCACAGAGTGAGTACCCTCTATTTTTTTTTGCATTTTTTTGAAAATAATTTGGTTCAGCAGTAAAGACCTTTGATGGGATGACTGGTTGGAGCGTCGAGTTGAGTTATAGCTTGATGGATTTCGCTGTACCGAATGTGGGGGTACTATTGCTAGCTGGTGACTTTGCCTTTGAGAGTAGGATAGATTTTAGAAGTTTTCGCCACTTTACAACGGGGTAACTGTAACGGTGCCACAAAAATCCGGAAAAAAAGCCGATTTCAAGGTAACACTTCCTCTCCAGTTATGAAGCTATAAACTGCTCTGTTAAAGTGATTATTTCCTGCCGTTGAGCAAGAGTAATATTGCCGATCCTCGCCAGTATATCCGAGATGGTGTTTTTCAGAGTTCCCAGATGGCGATATTGTTTTTTAAGGTTTACAACCATTTCCTTTGCCTGCCTCAAAGCGATCTCCTTGAGTTGAAGGCTTGGCAGGGAAATCGCAGCGTGAAGCATGTCTGCCAGCACCTCCGGAACTAAAACATCATTCTCATCTTTTTCCTGCTGTCTTTCTCGCTCGATCATCTGCAGATAGTTATAGCGCTTTCGGCAGTAGTCTTGATGATGGGTTTCGTCAGCCGTTGCCTGGATGTTTTTGAGAATGCCGAAGAAGTATGGCAGATTTCTTCGGCCGTCATCGCGGGAGATCGCGGTACAGAAGGCGGCTTCTGTTTTGGCGATGGTTTCCAGGTCATAATAGGCAATGCACTTTTCAGCCCGAGCCAAACTGGGTGCATCAACGACCAGGTGATGATGGTCGATGAGCCAATGAAGGCGATCATGCTTGGCGGTATGATCTGGTTTTTTCCTTTGATGTTGTGCCCTTTGGCGATAGCACTCTTTTTGCTCCAGCCCTTGCTGCAAGGCAACCGGCCTGTTTATTTCTTCAGTCGGTGAGATGCTTGCACCAAGTCGCGGCAGCCGGTTGCGCATGGCGATATAGACCGCCACAATCTTTTCCAGAACGCTTTTCGCCAGGGCGTGAGGATTTATCATATCGATTCGAATAGTGCCGATCACCCCGGCCATTTCCGAGAACGCCCCTTCAACGCTGCCGTTGCCCTTGGGATTTGCCGGACCGGCCGGGAGAATCTCGACATCGTGGCCTTTTAGGAATTGACGGGCTTCGCCGGACAGATTGGCAGTGCCGTGATCAGTCACTACCGCCAAGGGGTTTCCCCAGGCAGCTCGATGCATATCCAAGACCTTGATGAATTCTTCCGTGGTCTCGCTGTCGGCGATACTGAATCCGCTATGCAAAAAGCTCTTTACATCCACACACAGCTCCAGGTTGAAACGATGTTCTTCGCCGTCGACAAGCACCACAAACTCCTTGCCGTCCACGGCTATCAGACCGTTGGGAATGGTCTGACGGAGGTGCTGGTAAAAGCGCGGCCGGCGTTTTTTCACTTTCGCGCTATGAAGGTCATTGGCAATGAGAATTTCGCTCACGGTCTTGCTGCTCAATTCGATCCCTTTGCCGGCCAGATAGCGGGTAAAGGCCTTGATTCTCAGTCTCTGGTTCGTTGCCTTTTGTTCGCGGGCCAGTTCTACCACCAGCCGTACCAGGTCCGCGTTGACCTTGGCCGCTTTGCCCCGGCGGTCCGGCAGGACAATTGGCCGCATTTTCGCATCGAAGAGACCATCCCATTCAGCCAGGGTGCTGACCTTCAAATGGAGAAGCCGGCAGATCTCCTGCAAGGACCGTCGTTCATTTCGCAGAAATCTTATCGCTTCCGTCTTTTCCTGGATTTCGCAGAGTTTTTTTTTCCGCGAGAAGCTCATCCACCTTGTGGATCTTC